>CAZFUH010000157.1:0-9627 GCA_964522235.1 uncultured Rhodanobacteraceae bacterium | reverse complement strand
TGTCGTCCGGCGCCGAGGCCGACGCCGGCAATGGCGCCGGTCTGACACCTCTGCACATTGCCTGCGGTGCCGCGGCCACCTGCGCCGCCGTCAGCGCCGGTGTCGACGCCGCGCTCGATGTCCTGCTGTCGCGCAGTCGCGACGCCGATCGCCCGGACGAGAACGGCTGTACGCCCTTGCACTACGCAGCAGCGAATGGCCAGCTCGGCGCGGTCCGGCGCCTGCTCAAGCGCGGCGCCGATCCGAGCCGGCGCGACCACGGCGGCTGGCGAGCCGAGGACTATGCCAGTCGCTACGGGTTCACCGATGTCGTCCAGGAGTTGCGCTCGCCGCGCACGCCGACACCGATGCCGATGCGGCCGGCTTGAGTTCGGCGCCACTGCGGTCGTGACGGGCAATCAGCCGCAGGCCCGGTCGAGCATCGGTCCGAGCGTCGCCAAAGCCAGCAACAACGCCGCCAATGCCAGTCCGGCCGCGGCGCGCAGCGGCGGCCAGGCAGTCCGGATCGTGCCCGCGCTGGCCAGCGCATGGCCGGCAAACAGGCACAGCACCGGCAGCATCGGCAGCAGAAAACGTGTCTTGACGTGCAGCACGCCGAGCAGAGCGAGCTGATAGCCGACAAAGGCGGCGACCAGCCACAGCCAGGGCCGTCGCCAGCCGCGCCAGGCGGCCAGACCGAATGCACACAGCGCCAGCAAGGCAAGATGCCAGGCCCGCAGCGCCAGGTCGATGCCGGCGATCAGCCCGGGATGACTCAACCGATAGCGCGACAGGTAGCCGGCGCAGCTTTCGCCGGGCAACTGCGCGACAACGAAATTGCGGGCATCGAACAGGCGGAAATACTGTCGGCTCAGCTGCGCCGCCAGGGTCGGCAGCAGGCCCTGCTCGGCGACGATCGTCGACGCCTGTGCACGGGCGAAGGCGGTACGGCCGGAGTGGTCGTCGGCACTGGCCAGGTACTCCGCCAGGCGTTGACCGGTCTGGTCGAGCACCAGATCGCCACGCCAGCGGTCCTGCAGGCCGACCCACAGATTGAACCAGGACGAATCAGCGATCATTGGCCGGCCGGTCTGCTGCCAGCCGCGATACAGGGCGGGCGCGGTGGTCACGATCGCGGCCAGACCGAACACAGCGACCCGCAGCAGGCTGGTACGCCAATGGCCAGGCCGCAACAGCGGCAGCAGCAATAGCGGCCAGAATGCGGCGAGCAGGCTCTTGGCCAGCAGACACAGGGCGAGCGCGACGCCGGCCAGCGCCGACCAGGCCACCGAGCGGCCCTGAGTGCCGACCGCCGTTGCCGGTTCGCTCGCTGTTCGTGCTCGTAGCAGCGCCCAGGCCAGCAACAGGCTGAGCACAAGATGGGTGATTTCCGGCCATAGATAGGTTGCGAATCCGATCGTCAGCGGGTTCACTGCGAGCAAGACACCGGCCCAACCGGCGGTCACAGCGTCACCGGTCAATTCGAGCACCAGCCGGTACAGCAGCCGCCCGGCGACCGCCAGCAACACCAGTTGCAGCAACTGCACGGCCAGGACATGCGGCCCAGCGACGGCGTAGATCGCAGCGAGGAACAAGCCTTGCAGCGGCGGCCAGATCAGGTTGTGATCGAACCAGTCGCCGCCGCCGAGAATCGCCAGCGCGGTCGCGTGGTAGTGGCCCTCGTCGCCGGCGAGCAGCTTTGCCTGAGGCCACCAGTACAACAGCAAGGCAAGACCGGCCAGCGCCAGATAGCCGACTGCAGCGGTGCGGAATGTCGGGGGTGGGATCAAGCCAGGCGGGTCGTGGATGGCAACGGGGTGGGCCGACATCGTCGTCCGGCGATCAGAAGTGCCGCCGAGGCTTCCAGCATGCCACAGCGCAGGCGATGCTGGACCAACCGGGAAGGCTCAGCCATCCCGGTTGGTCGACGAAGTTGCAGGTTACGGAGTGACGATCGGCGGAGCGCCGTTGATCACCCCGCCGCAGGTCTGCTCGCGGGTCAACACCACCGAAGCCGCTGGCAGATAGATACTGCAGTACCCTGACATCGAGTGCACCGTTTTCATATCGCAATGATTTCCGGCGAAGACCACGGTGCCGCTGAGTGCCTGCAAGACGTTGCTGTTGCTGGCATCAGAATCGAAGGCGTTGTTGCCGTCGACCGTCGTGCTGACGCTTCGATAGATATAGAGGGGCTGCGGCGGCATCGGGCCGAATTGGGGTCCCCAGCCGAGCGGCAGGAAGGTCGCCTCGGCCGACGGATAGTCGACGAAGCCGAAGTCGCTTGCGGTGAAGGTCGAATCGCCATAGGGCACGAATCCGCACACGGTGTTCCAGCCGGACCAGCTCTGCCAGTCCCAGGTCTGGCTCGCCTTGGTCGGGCTCAAGGGCTCATGCTCCTCGAACGCAAGGCCCAGGCCTTGCAGGTCGGTTCGGATGGCGGCGGCGCGACGCTCGGCTTGCTGGCGCTCGTCGGCGTTGCCGTGGCTCGCTTTCGCTTCGACACGGCGCAGTTCCGAACGCAGATCGGCCAGATGCAATTTCACGCCGTCGTTCACATAGACGCGTACGGTCTCACCTTGGCCGGTCGAGCCCTCATAGACGCCGTTCGCCAATTGCTGCCATTGCAGTACGTCCGGGACCAGCTGCTCCAGCTCGCTGGCAGGCAAGGTCTCGGCGGCGCCGGCGGCGAGCGGGCAACAGGCGATCAAGGCGCTGACCAGAAATGAGCGCGAAAGGGTCATTGAATACCTCCAGTTTTGTTTCAAGTAGGGATTTCGATGCCGCCCGCCGTGCAGGATCGGAATGCACCAGGGCAGCTGGCGAGAGCGCCGCAGAAAAACAGGCCTCTCAACAGTGCACTCGAAGTTTGTGTCTGGCGTTGATCATGCCCGTTCAAGAGCACATGCAAAATGAGAAATTGATCACGTTTCCGGAAGAGGCGTGCTTGTCCGGGAAAAACGGCGGAGAATCGTGTAACACATGTTACGAAACCGGGAAAAACCACCCCGTTGAGAAAAAAAGACGATGGCGGTCACACACTGCGCGCGGATACCGGATAGGATTCAGCGAAGTAGGTGGCGGTTGGCGATGACGGTCCTCAGGGGGGCGGGGCCGGTTGATAGGTTCAGTTCGGTTTTGCCGCTTTCCGCTACAGGCTCTACATATTTCATAGGGAGAAGGTTCATGCTCACGGGATTGCCGCGCTGGAGCGCCATCCTCGTCCTGTTGGGCATCTGCGCCAGCGCGCAGGCTCAGGACTATCGATACAGCGTTCTGGTCGACACCGACCGCCGCGGTGACACCGGCTGCACCGTCGATCTGGGCGGCAACGTCGTCGAAGGCATCGAGCGCCGCCTGAGCGCTTCGGTTCCCGGCGGCAATCTGCAAGTCACGAGTCTGACCATCGAAGTCTGTTCCGGCGCCAGTTTCGGTCCGCCGCAGACGATCGGTGGCGGCTACCCGGTCGGCTTGAACAATGGCTTCGGCGGCTCCGACGTGATCGAACTCGGCGCCACCATCGCGCAGCTGACCGGGCAGGGAAGCCCGCAGCCATTTCGTCTGGTCTTCGCCGCCGAGAGCGCCAGCGGCAGCGACATGCTCGGCAGCCGTGACGGCGCCGGCGGCGTGCCGATCATCTTTGGCCTGCCCGCAGCGCCGGTGCCCGTGCTCGGGCTGGCCGGGCTGCTGCTGCTGGCCGTGGTGCTGGTGCTGGTGCTGCGCGGACGCCGTTTCCGCCACCTGCTGCCACGCAGTCTGGTCGCGGTCGCCGTCCTCGGCAGTGGTCTGGCCCTGGCTGCGCACTTCGTGATCGATGGTCAGGTCGGCGACTGGGCTGGCGTGCCACCGATCGCGACCGATCCGGCCGGCGACAGCACGTCCGGCCAGGCGGCGATCGACATCACCGCCGCGTACGCCGCGCATGAAGACGGCATGATGTATTTCCGCATCGATGTCCTCGACATCGAGAACAACGCGCCGATCGCCGATCCGATCAGTGTTGATACCCTGGAAGACACGCTGGTGACGATCCTGCTCACCGCCGTCGACGATCCGGGCAAGACCCTCACCTTCGCGATTGCAACCGGCCCGACGAACGGAACCCTGGGTCCGGTCACACCGGTCTCGCCGATGTCGGCCGAAGTCGAGTACACGCCGGATCCGGACTACAACGGCAGCGACAGCTTCACGTTCACCGCCAGCGACGGCGAGCTGACCTCGACGCCGGCGACCGTCAGCATCACCATCGAACCGGTCAACGACGCGCCGAGCTTCACGGCGCAGAACGCGACCCTGTACGAGAACGGCGGCGCGCAGACGGCGACCGTCGCGACCGACATCAGCGCCGGTCCGCCGGACGAGGCCGGCCAGGCGCTGACGTTCGAGATCCTGAGCAATGACAATCCCGGCCTGTTCTCCGCCGGTCCGACGATCGCCGCCGACGGTACGCTCAGCGCGACGCCGGCCGCGAGCCAGCTCGGTGTCGCCAACCTCAGCGTCGTGCTGCGCGACGACGGCGGTACCGCCAATGGCGGCATCGACAGCTCGGCGCCGCAGACGATCATCGTCACTGTCGACGACGTCAACGATCCACCGAGCTTCACGCCCGGACCTGATGTCACCGTGCTCGAAGACGCCGGGCCGCAGAGCATCCCGGCCTGGGCGACCGACATCGACGACGGCGACACCGGTACCCAGGTGCTGGAGTTCATCGTTCAGAACAACAGCAACCCGACCCTGTTCGCGGTGGCGCCGGCAATCGACGCGACCACCGGCACACTGAGTTTCACCAGCGCCGACGACGAATTCGGCAGCGCCGACATCACGATCGTGCTGCGCGACGACGGCGGCACCGACTTTGGCGGCAACGACACCTCGCCGCCGCATACGTTCACGATTACGGTGACCGGTGTCAACGACGCGCCGAGCTTCACTGCAACCGATCCGCCGGCCGTGTTCCAGGACAGCGGCCCGGCCGAAGTGGCCGGCTGGGCGACCTTCAGTCCCGGCCCCGGCAACGAATCCGGCCAGGTCGCACTCGAATATCAGATCTCGGCGATCGCCGACCCGGCCCTGTTCAGCGCCGCGCCGACCGTCGAGGCCGCGACTGGGACCTTGCGCTACACACCGGCCGCCGGTGCCCGCGGCACGTCGCAGTTCACGGTCCGCGTCCGCGACGATGGCGGCACCGCGAACGGCGGCGTCGATCTGTCCGATCCACAAACCTTCACGATCACCGTCACCGGCATCAACAACGCGCCGAGCTTCACGCCCGGGCCGGACGTCACGGTGCTCGAGGACGCCGGTCCGCAGAGCGTCGTGGCCTGGGCGACCGACATCGACGACAACGACGGCGATACCCAGGCCTTGGAGTTCATCGTCCAGAACAACAGCAACCCGGGCCTGTTCGCTGCCGTACCGGCGATCGACGCCGTGACCGGCACGTTGAGCTTCACCACGGCCGATGACGCCAACGGCAGCGCCGACATCACGATCGTGCTGCGCGACGACGGCGGCACCGACAATGGCGGCAACGATACTTCGCCGCCACACACGTTCTCGATCAACGTGACTGCGGTCAATGACGCGCCGAGCTTCACCCTGACCGATCCGCCGGCCAGCCTTGAAGACGCCGGTGCCCAGAGTGTCACCGTCGCGACCGCGATCAGCCCGGGACCGCCGGACGAAGCCGGCCAGGCCTTGCTGTTCCTGATCACGCCGATCGCCAGCGATGCGACGCTGAGCTTCACCTCGGTTCCGGCAATCAGCGCTGCCGGGCAGCTGACCTATACGGCAGCGCCGGATGCCTGGGGCACGGCGACGTTCGAAGTCGTGCTGCAGGACGATGGCGGCACCGCGAACGGCGGCGTCGACACCTCACCGCCGCAGACGTTGACGATCATCGTCACCGGCGTCAACGACGCGCCGAGCTTCACCGCGGTCGATCCGCCGTCGTCGCTGGAAGACGCCGGTCCGCAGACCGTTGCCGGCTGGGTGACCAGTTTCGATCCGGGTCCGAACGAGCCCGGCCAGGCGGTCGCCGAATACCAGGTCAGCGCGATCACCAACCCGGCGCTGTTCGGCGCCGAGCCGGCGGTGGCCGTTGACGGCACGCTGACCTACACCGCGGCGCCGGATGCGTTTGGCACCTCGCAGTTCACCGTTCGCGTCCGCGACGACGGCGGAACCGCCAACGGCGGCGTTGATCTGTCTGCTCCGCAGACGTTCACGATCACGGTCGACCCGGTCAACGACCCGCCGGTGATCGACCTCAACGGTCCGGCGCCGGGCATCGATTTCGCCGCCAGCTTCATCGAGGCCGGCGGTCCGGTCGCGATCGTCGACGCTGCCGAGCTGACCGTGATCGATATCGATTCGGCGCAGCTGGCCGAAGCCGTCGTTCGGATCACCAATCTGTTCGATGCCGACGATGAGATTCTCGCCGTCGACCTGACCGGCAGCGGCCTTAGCGCGCTGTACTTCAACGGCGAACTGACCATCACCGGCAATGCCGCGCCGTCGATCTATGAGATGGTGCTGCGCACGACCACCTACGACAACCTGTCGAACAACCCGGACGAGACCGCGCGCCAGATCGAGTTCACGGTCGAGGACCTCGAGGGCGACGTCAGTACGCCGCCGGCTGTGTCCAGCGTATCGGTCCTGGCGGTGAATTCGCCGCCGAGCTTCACGCCGGGCGCCGATCCGACCGTGCTTGAGGACTCCGGCGCCTATGATCAACCCTGGGCGACCGATCTTGATGATGGCGACGACGGCAGTCAGACCCTGACCTTCATCGTTCAGAACAACACCAATCCGGGCCTGTTCAGCGCCGGCCCCGCCATCAGCGGCACCAGCGGCAACCTGAGCTTCACTCCGGTGCCGGACGCGAACGGTACGGCCGATATCACGATCGTGCTGCAGGACAACGGCGGCACCGCCAACGGCGGTAACGATACGTCACCGCCGTACACGTTCACGATCACCGTGACGGCGGTCAATGACGCGCCGAGCTTCACCCTGGTGCCGCCACCGGCCTCGCTTGAGGATGCCGGTCCGCAGAGCGTGATCATCGCCACCGACCTCAGCGCCGGACCGCCGGACGAGATCGGTCAGGCCTTGACCTTCAACCTCGTGCAGACCTCGATCGCGCCGACACTGAGCTTCACCCAGGCGCCGAGCGTTGCGCCCGATGGCACCCTGACCTATACCGCGGCGCCGAACGCCTCGGGTACGGCCCAGTTCGACCTCAGCCTGAGCGACGACGGCGGCACGGCGAACGGCGGCAACGACACCTCGCCGGTTCAGAGCTTCACGCTGACGGTGACCCTGGTCAACGATGCCCCGAGCTTCACGCCGGGCGCCGAACCGATCGTGCTTGAAGATTCCGGCCCGTTCAACCAACCCTGGGCGACCGATCTCGACGACGGCGACGGCGGCATCCAGGTACTCAGCTTCAGCGTCACCAACAACAGCAATCCGGGCCTGTTCAGCGCCGCACCGGCGATCAGCGGCACGACCGGCAATCTGAGCTTCACGCCGGCACCCGATGCCAACGGTACGGCTGACATCATGATCGTTCTGCAGGACGACGGCGGCACCGCCAACGGCGGCGTCGACACCTCGCCGCCGTACGCGTTCACGATCACGGTGACCGCGGTCAACGACGCCCCGAGCTTCACGATCCCGGCTGCTGCGCCGGACATCTTCGAGAACGACGGAGCGCAGACGGTGCCGGCGTTCGCGACCGGCATCAGTGCCGGACCACCGGACGAGGTCGGCCAGGCGCTGACGTTCAACGTCAACGTGCAGTCGGCGACCGGCAACCTGAGCTTCAGCCAGGCGCCGGCGATCAGCCCGATCACCGGCAATCTCACCTATACGGCGGCGGCCAACACCTCCGGCGTCGCGACCGTCGAAGTCACGCTCAGCGACGATGGCGGCACCGCCAATGGCGGCCAGGACACCTCGCCGCCGCAGGTGTTCACGATCGCCGTGCTGTTCGTCAATTCACCGCCGACCTTCACGCCCGGCGGCGATGTCACCGTGCTCGAGGATTCCGGCGCCTACAGCGCCGCCTGGGCGACCGACATGGACGACGGTGATCCAACCCAGGTCCAGGCGCTGACTTTCATCGTCACCAACAACACCAATGCCGGTCTGTTCTCGGTGCAGCCGGCGATCGATGCCGGGACCGGCGTGCTGACGTTTACCCCGGGCGACGACGCGTTCGGCAGCGCCGACGTCACCGTCGTGCTGCAGGATGACGGCGGCACCGACAATGGCGGCGACGATACCTCGGCGCCGGTGACCTTCACGATCACCGTCACCGGTGTCAACGACCCGCCATACTTCGACCTGCCGGCATCGGCGCCGGATTCACTCGAGGACGCCGGCGCGCAGACCGTGCCCGCCTTCGCGACCAATATGAGCACCGGTCCGGCGAACGAATCCGGGCAGACCCTGCTCGGCTTCAATGTAGTCATCGACAGCGCTTCGCCGACCCTGAGCTTCAGTGGCGCCCCGGCGATCGCGCTTGATGGCACCTTGAGCTACACGGCGGCTCCAGATGCCTTCGGCACCGCGACCCTGACCGCGACCCTGCAGGACGACGGCGGCACCGCGAACGGCGGCGTCGACACTTTCAGCCGCAGCTTCACGATCACGGTGCTCGGCGTCAATGACGCGCCAAGCTTCACGCCGGGCGGCAATGTCAACGTGCTCGAGGATGCCGGCCCGCAGAATCTGGGCTGGGCCAGCGGCATGAACGACGGCGACGGCGGCACCCAGGTGCTGAACTTCGTCGTCACCAACAACACCAACCCCGGTCTGTTCAGTGCGCAGCCGGCAGTCAATGCCGGCACCGGCAACCTGAGCTTCACCTCGGCCCCGAACGCGTTCGGCGTCGCCAATATCACCGTCGTGCTGCAGGACGATGGCGGTACCGCCAATGGCGGCGTAGACACCTCGCCGCCGGCGATGTTCACGATCACCGTCGAGGCGGTCAACGATCCGCCGGTCGTCGTGCCGCCAAGCAATGTCGCGGTGCACCGTCACATCGGTATCGTGATCCCGACGCTGCATCCGGCCAACCTGCTCGCCAACGTCACCGACGTCGACGGACCGGGTGCCGAGCCGTTCACGCTGACCACGGTGACCGACGCCGCGACCGCGAACGGCGGCCGCGTCACGACCAATGCCGACGGCAGCTGGAGCTACGAGCCGCCGGCGAGCAACTTCCTGGCCAGCGACAGCTTCAACTACCAGGTCTGCGACAGCGGCGTGCCGCTGCCGCCCGCGTGCACGAACGCGAACGCGACGATCGCGCTCAGCGGTCCGGCGATCTGGTTCGTCCACGCCACGGCAGCCCCCGGCGGCGACGGAACGCACGCACGGCCATTCCAGACCTTGGCTGACGCGGCGGCCGCCGCCGGAATCAATGGCCGCATCTTCAAGCACAGCGGCAACCACACCGGCGGCGCGACCCTGCTCGACGGCCAGCAGTTGATCGGTCAGGGCGCCACTGGCCCAAGTTTCGATGCGCTGTTCGGCATCACGCCGCCGGCCCATGCCGTCGCACGGCCGGCGATCAACGGCACCCGGCCGCTGGTTACCACCGCCGGCGGTAGCGTGCACGGGATCACGCTC
>CAZFUH010000156.1:0-9633 GCA_964522235.1 uncultured Rhodanobacteraceae bacterium | reverse complement strand
TCGGCTCGACGTAGTGTCGGCTACGCCTTCGCCGCCTTCCAGTCCGCGCGCCGCGCCCCAGCGGCGTCTCGACGACCTCGCGACGAACGTTCACGAACAATGCGGGCTAGTCATGTCCTTCTTGTCCCGTTTCGCCTTGTTCGTTGTTGTCGCCGGGCTGCTGGTGGCGCCTGTCCCTGCCCGGGCCCAGGATCTGTACGACACCTCGCTCTTGCGCACGTTCAAACTCAGCTTCCACGACAGCGACTGGAAGGAGTTGCTGCGCGACAACTATGTTTCGGAAACCATGATTCTCGCCGACCTCGAGGTCGATGGCGTCAGTTACCCGGATGTCGGTGTCCGGATTCGCGGCAATACCTCCTATGTGGCGCTGCCGCAGGGATCGGAAAAGTTCTCCCTGAAGATCAAGATGGATCACGTGATTCCCGGCCAGGAACTGATGGGTTACGACAACATCAATCTCAACAATGGATTCCGCGATCCGACCTTCCTGCGCGAGGTCGTGTACAACAACTACGTCGCCCGATTCGTGCCGAACCCGCGGGCAAACCATGTACAGCTCGAGCTGAACGGGGAGAGCTGGGGCGTATACATCAATGTTCAGCAGCCCGACAAACGGATGCTGCGCGACTATTTCACCAATGCCGACGGCATGCGGATCAAGTGCGCCAATCGACCGAACGGGCCGGGACTGGCATACAACGGTCCCAGCGCCGCCGGCTACACCGTCTACGAAATCCAGAACGACGGTGGTCTCGTTGATCCGATCGCGGCCCTGATCGCCGTCACCTTCTCGCTGAGCAACGAGCCGCTGGCAAGCTGGCCGAATATCGACACCGTGTTCGCGATCGATCCGTCGATCTGGTCGGTGGTGCTGGAAAACGCGTTCAGCGACGACGACAGCTATGTCAACAAGGGCTGCGACTTCATGGCCTACCGCGATCCGATCGACGGCCGAATGCACCTGCTGCAGCGGGATGCCAACGAGACGTTTGCTCAAACCAACTGGGCGATCACTCGAAACTTCAACGCCACCAACAAGCCGCTTCTCAGTCGTGTTCTTGCCGTACCCGAGCTGCGACAGCGCTACATGGCGCACTACCGGACGGTCCTGGCGGAGATGAACTGGGACCATTTCGGACCGATCTTCAATGCTCATCGCAACCTGATCGATGCCGCTGTCCAGGCTGACTCGAAAAAACTCTATTCGTACACGCTGTTTCAGAACAATTTCACCAGCACGGTGAACATGCCCTATAACGGTCTGGCCGGTGGTTCGATCGTCGGGCTGCAACAGTTCGTCCTTCAGCGCGCGAACTTCCTGGCCAATAGCAACGAGCTGGTTGCGCTCGGCCCGGCAATCGAGTCGGCGACGGCCTCGAATCCGGCTCCGGCACCCGCCGATCCGGTGTGGATCACCGCCCAGGTAACCGCCACGGACGGCCCGGTGCAGTCGGTGGAATTGTTCTACCGGCCCAGTCCGGACGGCGTCTACCTTCGTCTGCCGATGCTCGACGATGGCAGTTCCGGTGACGGTGCCGCTGGCGACGACGTCTACGGTGTCGAGCTGCCCATCGTCGCCAGTCCAGGGCAGCGGGTGGAGTTCTACGTCGCGGCAACTTCGGCCAATGCCTTTGCATCGGTGTCGTTCCTTCCCGAACTGAGCGAGCGTGCTCCGTTCTTGCTTGAATACCGCCTCGGTGCCAAGGCCGGCATGCGAATCACCGAATGGATGTACGCCGGAGCCAGCGGCGAGTTCATCGAGTTTACGAACCTGAGCGATCAACCGATCGACATGACCGGTTGGAGCATGGACGATGATCACGCAGTCGCTGGAGCATTCGATCTGAGTGCATTCGGGATCGTCTCTCCAGGCGAGTCCGTGATACTGACCGAGAGTCCGGCCGACGACTTCCGGACCGCGTGGGCGCTGGCACCGGAGGTCCGGATCATCGGCGAACTCGGTGTCGTCAGCGGCAACAATCTGGGCCGAAACGACCAGATCCATCTGTTCAATGCCACCGGGGAGCTGGAAGACCGGCTGTTCTATGGCGATCAGACCTATCCCGACAGCATCCGGACCCAGAACCGCAGCGGCCAGGCGGCCTGCGACGCTTTCGGAGAAAACGATATCTACGCCTGGGAGCTGTCCCAGGTCGGCGACGACTACGGCTCGTATGCTGCCGCTTCGGGCGATATCGGGACGCCGGGATTCATTGCCGCACCGGGCTGCGGAGTCCCGGCCGACCGGATCTTTGCCGACGGTTTCGAAGAAGGCTCGTAGCCGCACGCCGGGTCCGGGTTCTGTGCCGGTGGCCGGTCGGGACGGGGGTGATCAGCGCTTTTCCGGGCCAGATCGGTCCCAGTTCCGACGGGTCGCAGGCCAGGGACTACCATTGTTTGCCGCTTGCGCTACAATTGCCCGTTCAGTTGCGCCCGTTGGGCGCCGCAATCCACCCCAGAGTTGTCGAAATGGTCAAGATCCGTCTTTCCCGCGGTGGCGCGAAGTCGCGGCCGTTCTACCACATCGTCGTTGCCGACGAGCGCAGCGGCCGCGACGGTCGCAATATCGAGCGTGTGGGTTTCTACAACCCGGTTGCCGCCGGGCAGGAACGCCCGTTGGAGCTCAAGCTCGACCGCGTCGACCACTGGGTCGGCGTTGGCGCCCAGATGACCGAAAAGGTTCGCAGCCTGGTCAAGCAGGCACGCAAGCAGCAGCCGCAGGCGGGCGAAGCCGCCGCGGCCTGAGCCGCGGCACTCGACGGCTGTGGTCAATGGCGATGACCGCCTGGTCCTGCTGGGCAGGGTGGTCGGCGTTCACGGCGTCCGCGGTGGTGTGAAGATCGAGTCCTACACCGAACCGCGGGCCGCGATCCTGGATTATCAACCCTGGATTCTGCGCCAGCACGGCGCCGAGTCCGAGCTGCGTGCGCGGCCGATTTCCCGTCACGGCAAGATCGCCGCAACGCTTGATGGTATTGACGATCGAGACCAGGCGGCCGCCCTGCTCGGTGCCGAACTGCTGGTCCGGCGCCGACAGCTGCCGGCGCCAGCGCCGGGCGAATACTACTGGACCGATCTGGAAGGCTTGTCGGTGGTCAACACCGTAGGGCTCGACCTGGGCCGGGTGCAGCGGCTGTTCGAAACCGGCGCGAACCCGGTGATGGTCGTTCATGACGGTGAACGTGAACGTCTGTTGCCGTTTGTGATCGGCGCCCATGTGCGTGAGGTCGACCTGGCCGCGGGCCGCATCCTGGTCGACTGGGACGCGGATTTTTAGCTGATTCCTGGATCGACGCGTGCGCATCGATGTCGTCAGCCTGTTTCCCGAATTCGTCGATGCCGCGACCGGTTTCGGCGTGATCGGTCGCGCCCGGACACGTGGCCTGCTTGAGGTCGTGGGCTGGAATCCGCGCGACTACACCGGCGATGTCCATCGCACGGTCGACGATCGGCCATACGGCGGTGGTCCAGGCATGGTGATGTTGATCGAACCGCTCCGGGCCAGCCTGGCGGCGGCGCGTGCGGCGGCACCGGCGCCGGCACCGGTGCTGTATCTGAGTCCACAAGGCGAACGTCTGAGCCAGGCCGGCGTTCGCCGGCTCGCGCGCATGCCACGGTTGATCCTGCTATGTGGGCGTTACGAGGCGATCGACGAGCGCCTGCTGTCCGCCGAGGTCGACGAGGAGCTGTCGGTCGGCGACTATGTGCTTTCCGGCGGCGAACTGCCGGCCTGCATCGTCATCGACGCGATCGGCCGTCTGCTCGATGGCGCGCTCGGCGCTGCCGAGTCGGCACAACAGGACTCATTTGCCGACGGACTGCTCGACTGCGGGCATTGGACCCGACCTGAGGTCCATGAGTTGGGCGACGTGCCGGCGATCCTGCGTTCAGGCGATCACGCCGCGATTGCGCGCTGGCGTCGGCAGCAGGCGCTGGGCCGGACCTGGCTGCGGCGGCCCGATCTGCTCGCCAGGGTGCGGCTCGACAACGACGATCGCCGCCTTCTCGCCGAATTCATTGCCGAGCGGCGCCGAAACGACGGCGAACAGCCCGGATCGTAGGCAGTTCGGCGACAGATTCTGCGGCATTTGCCGCCGTATCCTCTGTACAGCTGCCCCTCAAGGCTGGCATAATCCCGCGTCTTTGCACGACCCCCATCCGATTTTCAGTGGTGAACGCCATGAACCTGATCCAGCAATTCGAAGCCGAGCAGATGGCGCGCCAACTGCCGGAGTTCTCCCCGGGCGACACCGTCGTGGTCAACGTCAAGGTCAAGGAAGGCAATCGCGAGCGTGTTCAGGCCTATGAAGGCGTGGTCATCGCCAAGCGCAACCGCGGCCTGAACTCGGCCTTCACGGTGCGCAAGATGTCGCACGGCACCGGCGTCGAGCGCGTCTTCCAGAGCCACAGCCCGGCCATCGACTCGGTCGAGGTCAAGCGCCGTGGCAAGGTGCGTGGCGCCAAGCTGTACTATCTTCGCGGCCTGGAAGGCAAGAAGGCTAGGATCCAGGAAGATCTGGCCGCAGCCGCCAAGGATGCCGCCAAGCGTGACGTTGCCAAGCGCGAAGCAAAGAAGGCCAAGGCGAAGAAGGCCGACGCCTGATCCCGCATTGCCGGAACGATGTGCGAAGGCCGCCCTCGGGGCGGCCTTCGACGTTCTGGCACTACGCTACCCTCAGGCAGCAGTTGCCGGACAGTTCGAGGTCGGCGAGGGCGCTCGGCGCCGACTCCTGAACTCGAACTTCCTGGCTCCTGGCTTCTCAGGCAAGCAGTGAACGCAGCATCCACGCGGTCTTTTCGTGCGCCTGCATGCGCTGGGTGACCAGATCCGCCGTTGGCTGGTCGTCGGCGGAGTCGGCGACCCGGAAGACTTCGCGTGCGGTTCGGGCGGCGGCTTCGTGGCCGTCGACCAATTGCCGCACCATGTCGGCCCACTCCGGTACGCCGGTTTCCTCGGTGATCGACGACAGCTTGGCGAACTGGCTGCCGGAGCCCGGGGCGTACATGCCCAGCGCTCGAATACGTTCGGCGATTTCGTCATTGGCCGTCCATAGCTCGTTGTACTGGGTCTCGAACATCAGGTGCAGGGTGTTGAACATCGGTCCGGTGACATTCCAGTGGAAATTGTGCGTCTTCAAATACAGGGTGTAGTTGTCAGCGAGCAGGTAGGTGAGCTTCTCGGCAATCTGCCTGCGATCCTTCTCCGAGATGCCGATGTCGATGCGGCCCTCGGCCTTTTTCGCCTGTGCCTTCTTGCTACGGTTGGCCATGTCGCGCTCCTTTGTAAGTAATCGGTTGCGGCTAGGCTAGTGTAGTGCTTCGCTCTTGGCGGCCCATTCAGAGCCCCTCAATCTGTTCTCGGCAAGGCGCCGTTCGCAGGCAAGAGTGGGGCTCTTGTCAAGAACGGCAACACCGCCGAGGGCGGATTGGGGGGCTCCCTTCGGGCGGGTCGCCAAGAGCGAAGCACTGCACTATCGCCCCAGACCGTATTCAGGAAGTCGAAGCCGTCAATGTCAGCGATCGATCCCCGCAATCGTGGCCGAGGAGGAACCATGGCGATGAAGCTGCCGCCGCTGCCGGAGCCTGGCCAGGTGGGCTGCGCCGATCGTGGTCGGCTGATCGGTCTGCGCGCCCGGATCCGCAAGGAAGACGAAACGGCGGCTGAACGCCTGCGCGGGCAGTTCGCGGAACTGGCCAGGACATCAGCCGAACGGGTCGCGGCCCGGGCCCAGGCCTTGCCTCGTCCGACCTTCGACGGAAGCCTGCCGATTCACGCCGAGGCCGAGCGTCTGACCGAGATGATTCGCGCGCACCGGGTCGTCGTTGTCGCTGGTGAAACCGGCTCGGGCAAGACCACGCAGCTGCCGAAGCTGGCCTTGCTGGCCGGTCAGGGCGCCGCTGGGATGATCGGTTGCACCCAGCCTCGGCGCATCGCCGCACGCAGCGTCGCGCGTCGTGTCGCCGAGGAGCTGGCGACGCCGCTCGGCGAGCTGGTCGGTTACCAGGTGCGTTTCGACGATCGCGTCGGTGCCGCGACCGCGATCAAGTTCATGACCGACGGCATCCTGCTCGCCGAGGCGCAAGCCGACCGTTGGCTCAACGCCTACGACACGATCATCGTCGACGAGGCGCACGAGCGCAGTCTGAACATCGATTTCCTGCTCGGTCTGCTGAAACGTCTGCTGGAGAAGCGCGACGACCTGAAACTGATCGTGACTTCAGCGACAATCGATACCGCTCGCTTCGCCGCCTTTTTCGATGGCGCGCCAGTAATCGAAATCCCCGGCCGTGCATTTCCGGTCGAGTGCGTCTATCGGCCGTTGACCGAACGCGACCGCGACCAGCGCGATCTCAACCGGGCATTGATCGACACCGTCGCCGAGATCAGCAGTGACGATGGACGCGGGGACATCCTGGTGTTTCTGCCCGGCGAGCGCGAGATTCGCGATGCCCACAAGGCTCTTGCCGACCAGCACCTGCGCCACACCGAGATTCTGCCGCTGTACGCGCGCCTGTCGGCGAAGGACCAGGACCGGGTGTTCAAGACCGCGGTTGGCCGCCGCATCGTGCTGGCGACCAATGTCGCCGAGACGTCGCTGACTGTTCCGGGCATTCGCTACGTCATCGACGCCGGCGGCGCCCGCATCAGCCGCTACAGCCCACGCAGCAAGATCCAGCGGCTGGAAATCGAGCCGGTTGCGCGCGCGAATGCACAGCAGCGTGCCGGACGCTGCGGCCGCACCGGTCCGGGCGTCTGCTATCGACTGTACGACGAGGCCGATTTCCTGGCCCGGCCCGAATTCTCCGATCCGGAGATTCTGCGCAGCTCACTGGCCAACGTGATTCTGCGCATGCTCGCGCTCGGTCTCGGCGACATCGAGCGCTTTCCGTTCATTGACCCTCCCGCCGAACGGGCGATCAAGGAAGGTTTGCAGCAATTGCTGGAGTTGCAGGCGATCAACGCCGAGATGCGGCTGACCGCGATTGGCCATGAGATGGCGCGCTTTCCGATCGACGTACAACTGGCGCGGATGCTGGTCGAGGCGAACCGGCTGGGTTCGTTGCGCGAAGTGCTGGCGATCGTCGCCTTTCTCGGCATCCAGGATCCGCGCGAGCGGCCGCATGAACGGCGAGCCCTGGCCGACAGCGCGCACGCACAGTTCGCTGATCCTCGTTCCGACTTTCTGTCGGCTTGGAAGCTCTGGCAGGCCTGGGATTCGGCGCATGCCGAACTTGGCAGCAGCCGCCAGCGCGCCTGGTGCGAACAACACTTTCTCAACTTCATGCGCATGCGCGAGTGGCGCGAACTGCATCGGCAGCTGCTGATGCTGGTTGGCAAGGCCGGCTGGTCGCTGCAGGTCGTGACGGAAGGCAAGGCCCGGCCCGCGGAGCGGCGTCGACCGGGTGGACCGAAGCGGCATGCGGCCAGCAGCCGCGACCGGGCGGATGCCGCGGCCGGAGCCGAACATGGCGAATCCGGGGCCAGCTATGAGGCGGTGCATCGGGCTCTGCTGGCCGGCTTGCCGACCAATGTTGCGCGCAAGGGCGAGAAAGGTCTGTACGACGGCACACGCGCACGCGGCCTGGCGATCTTTCCCGGCAGTGCCTTGATCAAGACGCAGCCGAACTGGCTGCTGAGTCTGTCGGTGATCCAGACCTCGCGCCTGTTCGTGCATGTCAATGCCCGGATCGAGCCGGACTGGTTGTACGACCAGTCCGGACACTTGCTCAAACGCAACGTCTTCGAGCCGCACTGGGATCGCGATCGCGGTGGGGTCGTTGCCTACGAACAAGCCAGCCTGTTTGGCCTGATCGTGCATGCGCGCAAGCGTGTCGACTATGCCCGCACCGACCTGCCTGGCGCCCATGCGATCTTCCTTCAAGACGGCCTGGCCGAGTGCGAATTGAACTCGCGCAGCGACTTCGTTGCGGCGAACGCCCAGGTATTGACGCAGGCGCGCGAGCAGGAGGCCAAGCGCCGCCGCCAGGGCCTGGTCGTCGATGCCGATCAACGGGCGCGATTCTTCGACGGCAAGGTGCCGGAACAGATCGCCGCCACGCGCGATCTGGATGCCTGGTACCGAGGCCTGTCGAATCCGCAACGGGCGTCGCTGTTCTGGACGCTGGACGATCTGCTGGTTGGCGACAGCAAGGATCAGTCATTTCCCAACCGCATTGAACTGGTGGCGCGCCGATTCGACCTGGAGTACCGCTTCGAACCCGGTGCTGACGCCGATGGCGTGACCTTGATCGTACCGCTGGCCTGGCTCAACGCTGTGCCGGCAGCACGCCTGGACTGGCTGGTACCCGGCTTGCTGCCGGACAAGGTTGCCGCGCTGATTCGATCCCTGCCGAAGGCGCTGCGGCGCAACTTTGTGCCGGCGCCGGATTTCGCCCGCGCCTTTGTCGAGGCCGAGCCGCCACGTGACCAGCCGCTGCTGTCGGTTCTGAGCGCGTGGATGCGGCGCACCGCCGGAATCGAGGTGGTCGTCGGCGATTTCGACATCGAGCAGTTGCCGGCGCATCTGCACATGCGCATCCGCCTGCTCGACGAGCACGGCGGCGATCTGGCCAGCGGTCGCGATCTGGCGGTGTTGCAGGCGCGGTACGGCGCTCGCGCCCGGCGCGCCTTCGCCGAACGTGCCGGTGGGGATTTCGCCCGCAATGGCTTGACCCGCTTCGAGCCGGACGAACTGCCGGAATTTCTTGAGAACCAATCCGGGCTGCGTGCCTTTCCGGCCTTCGTCGATCGCGGCGACCACGTCGATCTGGCGGTGCTGGAAACCGAGCAGGAAGCCGCCGAGGCTCATGCTGCCGGTATCCGTAGGCTGTTGCTGCTGCGACTTGCCGACAGCCGCCGGCGCTTGGCGAGGCAGTTGCCGATCGATGGCAAGACGCAGTTCGCCTGGGCCGCGATCGGTTCGCTCGATGTCCTGCGCAGCGACATCGTCGAGTCCGCTCTGCTTGCCCAGATCGACAGCGATCGGCCGATGCCGCGGACACGAGTGGCGTTCGAGGCCATTGCGGCCGACATCGACGAGCGCCTGGGCCGGGCGGCGAACGAGCGCGCCCTGCTGGTCCGCTCCGCGCTGCTGGAGCTGGCCGAAACGTCGCCAGCGCTGGCGCCGCCGCTCTTGGGTTTCGCTGCCGCCAATTTCGAAGATCTGCGAGCCCAGCTTGCGGCGCTGTTCCCGCCGGATCTCGGTCGCAGCATCGAAAACACCCGTTTGGCCGAGTACCCGCGCTATCTCAAGGCCATGCGTTTGCGTGTCCAGCGTCTGCAATTGGATCCGCGCAAGGATCAGGCGCGCATGCTGGTGGTGCAGGATTTCGAGCGTCGTCTGGCTGCGTTGCCGGATCAATGCGAAACCATCGAGGAGCGCGAAGCCTTGCGCTGGCTGCTGCATGAGCTGCGGGTATCGCTGTTTGCGCAGGAGTTGGGGACGCGGGAGCCGGTTTCGGAAAAGCGGGTGGAGAAGCGTTTGCATACGCTTGAGCAGCAATCGTTGTAGCTTCGCCGGGCATCCTGCCCTCTAGTGTGGTGCGCCGGAAGTTTGGTGCCTTTATCGCGCCGCGGATTCGGTCCCGAGACAAGGCGCGAGGAGGAGTCATAGCAGCGCTATGGCGACG
>CAZFUH010000155.1:0-9648 GCA_964522235.1 uncultured Rhodanobacteraceae bacterium | reverse complement strand
TACTTCCGACGTAGTCGGCGTCGAAGCCGGCCTCGAAGGCCTCGGCGCGCCACCATGTCCAGACCAGGCCGAGGCCGAGCGCGACGATGCCGGTCAGGACCAGCCAGGGCCAGCGCCGGCCACGTGGTCGGTCCGTCACGACGCACATCTCCGCGCCGTCGCGATGGCGAAAGCCGGCGGACGGGTGGACGGTAGTGGGCATGTGGCCATCGCGGGCGAGTATGCCATGGTGTCGAAGCGATGGCCGCCGGCGGGTGCTGGCGCCACCTGCAAACCACAGCCGCGCGATTCGCAGAGCGCGCCGTTCTTCGCTCTGGCAGTCCATGAGGTCGGTCATTCCTGGGCTACTCGGCGGCAATGTGTCGCATCTCAGCGACGACCTGATGCCACCCTCGGTGTTGGGCTCCAGCCTGGGTGTATTCAGCATCGAAGGAGTGCCCGAACTCGCGCCTGGCGTGCTGCATGACCTGGGCTGGCCGGACATGTCGTCCAAGCACGGCCACGTCACGGGCAACTGGTACCATCCGGCCCGATCTGGAGAGGGCATCCAGATCGCCCAGGAGGGCGATGGCAGCATCGTCGTCCTGAGCTCCTATACCTAATGTCGAGGGCCGACAACTTTGGCTGATCGGTACCGGCGCTTCGGTGGGAAACACATTCGTCTTCGCCGATATGCACCTGGCTCGCGGCGGCGACTACGGTTCGGGCCTCGACCCGGGGGTGATCGAACGGATCCCATTCGGCACGATTACGCTGGGGCCGCTCGACTGCAATCTTGCCAAGTGGACCATCGAGCCGACACTGGCGCCGTTTGAACCCGCGGAGCGCGTCGTCACTCGCATTGTGCCGCGGACCTGTCGCTGAGCAAGGCGGTAGATGCGTTCCAGGCTTCAGCCCGGACGGTTTCTGCCGCGAAGGCTTCTAGCCCGGCGGTGCCGCATGCGCTAGCGTGTCGGCTTGGCGAATTCAAGGAAGTCGTACTGATGCGTATGCGAGCTTGGTTGCTGCTGCTTTTTCTGCCGCTGATTCCGCTGTCGACCGCGGCGGCGTTGGCCGATGATCCCGGCACCGCGTTCAAGCAGCTGTACGAACGCGAATGGGCCTTCCGCAGCAAGGAGTTTCCGTGGTTGGCGCGCGATCCGGCCGAACGTGCACTGGTCGAAAGCCTTGGCGACGTCTCGCCGGAAGCGCAGCAGCGCCGGTTGACGTTCTGGCGCGGCGTCCGAACCGAACTTGACGGCATCGACCGCGACCAGCTGGGTGCCGAGGATCGGATCAACTACGCGATCTTCCGCGACCAGATCGACAGCCGGATCGCCGATATCGAACTGAACGGTTGGCAGATGCCGCTGAACAGCGACTCCAGCTTCTTTGCGGCCGTGGCGATGGCACCGGATCGCACGCATCTGGCGACGCGCGAGCAGGCTCAGGCCTATCTCAAGCGGCTGGCCGATGTCGGGCGCTTTTTCGATCAGCAGATTGCCAACATGCGCGCCGGCCTGGACACCGGCATGACCGTGCCGCAAGTGGTGCTCAGCGGCCGCGATGCCGCCGCCGCCAGCCACGCCGAGGTCGAGCGGGCCGAGGACAGTGTGTTCTGGCGGCCGCTGGATCGGCTGCCCGAGAGCTGGCCGGACGACGAGCGCAAGGCGTTGCTCGCGCAGGCGCGTACGATCATCGCCGAACAGGTGCAGCCGGCCTATGGTCGCGTCCGCGATTTCCTGCGCGATCAATACATTCCCGGCGCCCGCGAAACGATTGCCGCGCATGATCTGCCGAACGGTGAGGCCTATTATCGCGCCCAGATCCGCGAATACACCACGCTCGAACTGGATCCGGACGAGATCCATCGGATCGGTCTGGAACAGGTCGCACGCATCCGCGCCGAGATGCAGGCGATCATCGACGGTCTGGAATTCGACGGCGATTTTGCCCAGTTCCTGCACTTTCTGCGCACCGACCCGCAGTTCTATGCGGACACGCCGGACCAGCTGCTGACCCATGCCCGCGAGATCTCCAAGCGCATCGACGCCGAGTTGCCGCGCTACTTCGGTCTGCTGCCGCGCCGAACCTATGGTGTCGCGCCGGTACCGGCGGCGATCGCGCCGTTCTACACCGCCGGCCGCTATTCCGGCGCCCCGGCCGGCAGCAACGAACCGGGCTGGTACTGGGTCAACACCTACAACCTGCCGGCACGACCGTTGTTCAACCTGCCGGCGCTGACCTTGCACGAAGCCGTTCCCGGCCACCATTTGCAGGCGGCCCTGGCCGAGGAACAGGGTGAGCAACCATCGTTCCGTCGTGGTGCCTACATTTCCGCGTTCGGCGAGGGCTGGGGCCTGTATGCCGAATGGCTGGGCAAGGAAATGGGCATCTACCAGACCCCGTACGAAGACTTCGGCCGGCTGACCTACGAGATGTGGCGCGCCTGCCGTCTGGTCGTCGATACCGGCATGCACGCCAAGGGCTGGAGCCGCGACCGAGCCCTGAACTACATGCGCGAGCACACCGCGCTGTCCGAACACGAAATCACCACCGAGATCGACCGCTACATCTCCTGGCCTGGCCAGGCGCTGTCGTACAAGCTCGGCGAGATCCGCATTCGCGACTGGCGCACGCGCGCTGAACGTGAACTTGGCGAGGCCTTCGACCTGCGCAGCTTCCACGACACCATCCTCGCGCTCGGCTCGGTACCGTTGAGCGTGCTCGATGACACCATCGAGGCCTGGATCGCCGCTCGGCAGCCGGTTGGGTGAAGGTTGGCCCGCGGGCTTCGATTGCGTCACGGCGCAACCGGTGCCGCGATCCAGCGCCGACGGTTTCAGCACCTTGAAGACTCCGGTCTCGAGGTTGCGAACGTTGAGCTGAGCGATGTGCGAAGGACGATTCGATGAAGGTGAGCATCGAAAGCCTCAAGAGGAAGTTGCGAACCGGTCAGTGCGAAGTCGAGGATGTTATCGGCTTCGCATTGAAATCCGATCCTGCGAATGCGCAGGTCCTTCGGAACCTGTCGTCGCAGCAAGACAGCGAGGAAAGGGAATCCGCTAGATTGGGCAGCAAGTCCTTCCCGCTGGCGAAGTGGCTGGCAATGGCGGCCGTGTTCGTCGAAAGTGGATATGGTGGTTTGCTACGCGAACTGGAGCGTTCCCGAAAGGTTCTGCCATTCGTCCTGGCCTTCGGTGTGGAGGGGCGGGATTCGCAGCAGTCCTGGGCCTTTTTTGCCGATCTCATCCGGGCGCATGGCGAACGCATGTCCGAAATGGATGCCGCCAAGGTGCTTGAGGCGCTCAATCGGGCGTTCTCCTTTGGCAAGCCTGTTTCTGCAGATGCCGAAGGCGTCGCCGTCATTCATGACTACGTGCTCGACGAACTTCTTTCAGATCGGAACACGGCCCTTGCGCTCTGTGCGGCGCGCGGGTTCCCCAGTCAGGCCATGCTCGATGCAACACTGGCCGCACCGGAACCCAAGGAGCCCTGGAAAGATGCGAAGGTCGCTGCCGTGGCCAGGCTTCGCGCGGCGCTGAAAAAAGGAAAATGAAGCGCGCGGCATCGAGCTTGCGGTGGTTTTCCGCAAGCGCGGTGAATCGTTCCTCAAGTGGGATGACGAAACCTGCGCGGCGGAAGCCGTTCGCGCCGCAACGGCGGCCTTGCCATCGAGCAAGACTATCGTCGAGCTTACATAGCGCGACACTGATCGGCCTTGTCCAAGCAGGCAGACGCGTCGGCTCCCCGGTCGAATCAGCGGCCTGATGGCGCGGCCAGTGCGGCGGTCGTGCGTGGGTCGTTGTCGGGACTAAGTGGCTCGACACGCAGGCGCAGATCGTAACGGCCGTCGACGTGAATGCCGGCCTCGACCCCCGTTTCGACGATCAGTCTGGGTTCGCCGATCAGGTTACCGCCTTGTTTGAGGCGTCCTTGAATATCGTAGTGGTCGCCGTGGTCGGAGTACAGTCGAAACTCGGCTTGCCAGCCGGCCTCGACGTCGGCGATCGAGAACCATTCGCCCGAGGCGGTGACCAAAGCCATGGTTCGTGTGACGGTTTCGGCGCCGGACAGCGTCAGACTCATCTCGACGAGATGCAGCGGCTGATCCGTCTCTACAGAGCGGCCGTGGTTCGGCTGCAAGGCCCAGGCAGCGGCGGCGGACAGCAGGCCCATGAGTGTCGCGATGGCAAGTCCGGAGCGGCGAGCGCGAGTGGTAACCGGGGTTTGCTTCAACATGCGGACTCTCTCCTTCAGGGCGGTTGCATCAGACCAAGTGCGGACCAGGGTGGTAGGCGGATTCAAGGCAGTCTGAAGCATGGCTTCGGCATAGTCGCGCTGACAGCCGGGGTGGGCGGCGATCACGGCGGCATCGCAGGCCAGCTCCTGATCCTGGACAAAGCGCCGCAGCGCCCAGTGCACGAGCGGGTTGAACCAGAATACGCAGCGAAAGACCACGGCAGCGAGGGCCGACCAGAGATCGCCACGGGCGATGTGGTGGCGTTCATGGGCCAGGATTAGCGCTTGTTGGCGATCGCCATAGCGCGCCTCGAAGTCTTCCGGCAGCACGATCCGCGGGCGCAGCAAGCCAACTGCGGCCGGTCCGAAGTCGGGGACCTTGGGGAAGCGCCAGCAGCCATCGTCGCGCCGGACCGCGCGACCTAGACGGCGGCGAAGGCGCAGATGCGTGAACAAGACCAGCAGTGCAGACAGCACGCATCCTGCAATCCAGAACACGATGATCAGTTGGCTCCAACTGGATGCGGCATCCGCATGCACGGGCATTGCCGTCGTCGGCGGCAACCAGGCAATGAGGTCGACGACGAACTCACGTGGGCGCAGCGACGACGGCACCATCGTACCGGCCATTGCCAGCGGCGGCAGACACCACAACGCAAGCACGGCGCCGCTACCGAACCGAGTCCGCAACGGTTTGCGCAGCGCCGCCACCAGCAGGATCGCGGCGCTGGTCGCGATGCTCGCGACGAGCAGCCATTCGGCGAGGTCAGCGCTGCTCATCGAAGCTCTCGATCAGCCGCCGGAGCTCAGCGACATCGCGCTTGCTCAGGCCGTGGTGACGGGAGAAATGGGCAACCAGCGGCGCAACCCGCCCGCTGAACCAGCGGTCGAGCAGTCCCTGGCTTTCGTGGACGAGCCACTCCTCGCGCCGCAATACCGGTCGATACCGATAGCGACGACCTTCGCGATCGGCCTCAATGGCGCCCTTGTCGAGCAGGCGACCGAGCAGGGTCTTGACCGTAGCCGCCTGCCAATCCTCTTGCCCGGCCAACATGCCGACGACCTCTTCGGCGCACATGCCGGCTCCGGTCTGCTGCCAGAGCACGGCCATGACCTTTGCTTCCGCTTCGCTGATGCGCATATCGATTACGTCTGTAGTTGGTCAAACGATTACAGATGTAGTCGAAACTGTCAAGACCTATTTGCGGGCGTTCAGCGGCCGCGTGTACGTTCCAGACCGGAGCTGACCTCTACATACACATGTTCGGCGCTGTCAGTACCGCTTTCGCTCAGCAAGTTGCCTAGCGCGACGTACTCGTCAAACGCCAGTGCCTGCTCACCGGCAGCCTCCAGACAGCCGGCGTAGTACAGTCGGCCGCGCGTATGCCAGCCTAGCCCCGCCTGCGACAAGCTCGCGAGCTGCGGCTTCAGCGCAGCCAGCCCCGTGCCTGGATCGCTGCGACAGTCCAGCGCGGCGAGCGTGAAACGAGCGCGTGAAGCGACCAGTTCGTCGTCTCCCGCCTGCGCGATCGCCAACGCCTGTTCGAGTTCCGCGCGCGCTTCAGCATCGCGACCAAGCTCGAACAGCGCTTGACCGAGGATGTTGCGGGCCATCGATTCCGCGTTCGGATCGTCGATGACCAGATCGGCCCGGATACGCAGCACTTCGCGCAACTGCTCGATGGCCGCTTCTCTTGCACCCATGCGCATCAGCAAGGTGGCGAA
The DNA here is from genome assembly GCA_964522235.1 of uncultured Rhodanobacteraceae bacterium. Lineage (GTDB taxonomy): Bacteria > Pseudomonadota > Gammaproteobacteria > Xanthomonadales > UBA2363 > Pseudofulvimonas. The sequence continues at coordinate 3,702 of CAZFUH010000155.1, read as the reverse complement.
ATTGTGTCGGCTGATCGCCAGATCCCGGCTGTCGCGCCCAAGAACGCCTTGCGAATGCGCGATTCCTTCCAGGTATCGCTCCCTGGACAGCGCGAACTCCCCGCGATCCTGATGCACCAAGGCGAGCGCAGTCAGTGTCTTGCCGATGGTCGGGTGAGTCGGCTCGATACCACGATACAATTCAAGCGCGTGCTCAAGCGCTCGCGTCGCATCGTCGAGACGGTCCAGACCGGCGAGGATGAAGCCGTCGAGCATGAGGATGTCTGCGCGCTCTTCGGGGTCGAAACTCGAAGACGGTTCGGCCAGCAACTGCCGCGCCGGCTCCAGCGCGGCGTGCGCCGTGTCGAAGTCTGCCCGCAACAGTCGCAGATTGGCGCGCAAAGCGTAGACGTTGAGCGCGATGCGATCGCGCAGGCCTTCCTTTTCGATGTCGGCGAGCAGCGCGTCCGCCTCGTGCCCGGCGATGCCGAGCTCGCCGCGGTCTTGGGCGTTGATGGCCATGCGCATCCGCAGGTACGCGCGCTCGGAAAATTCGGCCGGAAACAGCGCCTGTTGATCGGCCGCCAGTTCGAATGCGGTCTTTGCATCGTGCACCAGGCTCAGCGCGTTCAGCGATTCACCGATGATGATCAGCAGTTCGCTGCGCACCCGAGGCTCCAGCCGCTGGTCTTGCCGCAGCCGATCCATGCCCGAGAGCAGCACGTCGCGGGCGCTGGCGTCGGGGCCGCGCCAGCCGCTTGGGCCGGCATCGGCGAACAGGCTGGCCATGAACTGCTGAACCGCGATCGCGCGCTGCGCCTGCTGTCGGGTGTGTTCAGCCTGCCAGGCGATGCCGACGATGCCGGCGACCAGGGCGGCGAACACAGCCGCCGTTGCCGCCAACGGCAGCCAGTTCCGGCGCATGAAGCGGCGCGCGATATAGGCGCGGGCACCGCTGCGCGCCTGCACCGGCTCGTGACCGAGATGGCGGCGAACGTCGTCGGCCAATGCGCGGGCGTCGGGATAGCGCGAGGAGGGCTCCTTGCGCAGCGCCTTGCTGGTGATTGCATCCAGATCGCCGCGCACGCTGCGTGCGGACAGCGGGCCATGTGCTGCAACGACCCGGCTGGGCACAACCGGCGTGGTGTTCATCAGTCGCTGCACGGCCGCCGCCAGAGGCAGGTCGCCGACCTGCCAGGGCAGTTGTTCGGTCAGCAATTCATACAGCACGACGCCGAGGGCGTAGACATCTGTGGCGGTACCGATCCGTTCGCCGCTGAGCTGCTCCGGCGCCGCGTAGGCCGGCGACAGGTGCACGATCTGGGTCGCGTCTGTGGGATCGACCGACTGCACCAGTTTGGCGATCCCGAAATCGAGCAGCTTGATGCGGCCCTCCGGTGTCACCAGTATATTCGCCGGCTTCAGGTCACGGTGCACGATCAGGTTTGCATGCGCGAAGGCAACCGCATCGCAGATCTGCAGGAACAGATCCAATCGGCGGTCGAGTCCGATGTCGTGGCTGCGGCACCATGCGATCAGATGCTGCCCCTCGACATACTCCATGACCATATAGGGCCGACCGTCGGCGTCGAATCCACCGTCGTACAGACGCGCGATGCCAGGGTGTTCCAATCCGGCAAGAATCGCCTGTTCAGCGTTGAAGCGCCCCGCCGAGGCGCCGACGTCGGCGCGCAGGCGCTTGATCGCGACGCGCTGCCGGAAGCCGCCGTCGACACGTTCGGCCAGCCATACCTCACCCATGCCGCCACGGCCGATCAGCCGCAACAGCTCGAACGCTCCAAGGCGTTGACCGGCTCCGGGCGTCGGCACGTCGTCGTCGTGGTTGACCGCTGGCACGATCGCCGACAACGGCGAGCGGTCGAGAAAGCCATCCTCGCGCTGCGCCAGTTCCAGCAAAAAGGTCAGGCGCTGGTGCAGCGCCGGGTCGCCGGCGCACGACGACGCCAGGAAGCTCGCCCGTCGCGCCGATGGCAACGCCAACGCCTGGTCGAGCAGCGCGTCCAGGCGATCATCGAAGTTCGAGGCAGGCATGAGAACGTCCCAACGGCGCTGGCGCCAGCCCAGTGTAGCCGTGTCGGCGCAGACCCGGAGCAAGCGCGATGCTATTGGAAACTGTCGGCGAAGATCTTGTCGATGTCGCCGCCGACTTCATAGGCGCCACTGTCGCAGGCGCCATTGACTGGCCGGATCGCGCCGCGCTGATCGATCCGGTACAGGGCCGGGCAGTCGCCTGGCGGCACCCGATCGATGCCGGCATTGCCGGCCTGCGGCGGGCGGGTCCAGGTCGGCCCACCATAGTCGGCAAGCGGCTGCAGCGGCACCGGCGCCATGTTCAGATCGCCGACAGCGGTGAAGGCGCCGCCGCAGTGGCTGTCGCTGCTGAGGTTGTAGCCGCCTGAGGTCAATACGCCGGCACAGTTGCCGCCGACATTGCCGGTGAGCAGGGAGGCGAAGATGTGGGCCGACGTGGTAGCGCTTTGACTGGCGACGCCGGCACCGAAGCCGGCGGTGTTGTCGGTCAGTGTCGAGAAGAACACACCGCCGAACATCGAGCCGCTGTGATGGATTGCGCCACCGCCGGAGGCCGGACCGAGGGCGGCATTGTCGTGAAAGGTGCTGTTCGAGACGAGAAAGCCGCAGCTGCTGAAGACGGCGCCACCATCACTGCCGGATTGGTTGCCGACGAAAGTCGAACCGGCAATCGTCAGGATGTCGTCATAGCAGCTCAGGGCACCGCCGGTGGTCGCGGCCTGATTGCTGGTGAACTGGCTGCTGACGACGGTCAGATGTCCGGCCAGGACCCAGATTGCACCACCATCGCCGATCAGGGCCTGATTGTTCTGGAAACGGCTGTCGGTGATCCGGACATCATTGCCCCAGGTTTCGATGGCGCCGCCGTAGCCGGCTGAGTTGCCGTTGAACCAGCTGCGCTCAATCTCGGCGCTGGCGCCGGTGCCGAGGTAGATGACGCCACCGTCGGGCGCGTAGTTGCCGACGAAGGAGCTGCGGCGAATGATCAGTGGCCCGCTGACCGCGGCAATGGCGCCGCCGGTTCCGATGGTCGTGACGATGACATTGTTGGTAAAGGTCGAATCGAGGATCAGCACGCTGCCGCCGTCATTGACTATCGCGGCGCCTGATTGCCCGAGCATGCTGGCATCGTTGTCGTGGAATACGCTGCTTTCGATCGTTGCCGTTCCGTAGTTGACCAGGGCGCTGCTGGTGTTCTCGCGGACCTGTACCTGGCGCAGGCGCAACTGGCCGAAGTTCTCCAGAACATTGGCGCCATTGAAATGGCCGCGGCGCAAAATCAGCCGGCGCAGATCCAGCGAGGCATTGGCGAAAACCTGGAAGAACGAGGCGGCGTGATTGCCGTCAAAGCTGATCCGATCGCCGCCATCGATGATCACCGCGGTCGAGATCTGGTGATAGGCGGTGATCGGAATCGTCACCGGCACGGCGCCGCAGGCGAAGCTGACCGTTCCGCCACCGCTGTTCTGAACCTGGGTCAGGGCTGCGCTGAAGCCGGCCTCATTGCAGTTGCCCGGGCCCACGACGACGTCGATGGCAAGCACCGGGCCTGCGAGCAGTGTGGTCAGGGCCAGTACCGCCCGGCAACGAGGAGTGGCGAAAAACAGGTGCAGTGGCTGGGTCATCGTGGCGATCTCCGGTGGATACCGAATGAACACGCCAACTGCGACC
>CAZFUH010000154.1:8009-9667 GCA_964522235.1 uncultured Rhodanobacteraceae bacterium | reverse complement strand
AAGATCGCGACCAGGAAGGCGCCGGTCTTGCCGGTACCGGTCTGGGCCTGACCGGCGACGTCGATGCCCTGGAGGACTTCGGGCAGGGTCAGCGCTTGAATGGGCGTGCAGCGGGTGAATCCGGTGGCTTCCAGACCGGACTGCAAGTCCGGGTGCAGATCGAAGCTGGAGAAGAATACGTCGGTCAGTGGTTGTTGCATGTAGGTCTCCGACGCCTGCGCGGCATCGACTGGGGGCAAGGCATTCTTGAATTGCCGGTGGGGCGGCCCCACAATCGTCGGGACCGAGGTGCGCGCCTGGACGGCGTGCCGACTGGCAAATCCTAGCAGAAACCGTGCCTTGCCGTGCGGTTTTTGAATCGAAGCCAAGGAAACATGATGAGCGAGCATATTCTTCACGTCGGCGACGACGACTTCCAGCAACAAGTGCTGGACTCCGGCGAGCCGGTCCTGGTCGACTTCTGGGCCGAATGGTGCGGCCCGTGCAAGGCGATCGCGCCGCTGCTGGACGAGCTGGCGCAGGAATATGCCGGCAAGGTCAAGGTCGCCAAGGTCAATATCGAGCAGGCGCAGCGGACGCCGATGACCTATGGCGTGCGCAGCATCCCGACCCTGATCCTGTTTCGCGACGGCAAGCCGCATGCGACCCAGATCGGCCTGGGCGCCGGCAATGCACGCTCGGCGTTGCGCCAGTTCGTCGACAAGGCGATCGCCTGAGTCGACCGCTCCGCGTCCGCCGTGCCGAAAGACCATTGGGTGATCTCCGGCGCCTTGTTGTCCGGGTCGCCCTGGCCCGGACGGCTGCGATGCGCGTGGTCCTGCGAGTCGCCGGGTAGGGATTTCGCCAAAGCGGCCGCCATCTACGGCGACGGCGTCCGCTGAGCAGGGTTGCGGATCAACACTGGACACGGACGCGCAGGGCGGGTAAGTTAACGCCAGTCGGGTGTTCCACCCGGGCGAATCCCCCTGATTTCGCACGTTACGCTCTCTTGCGTAACCTCCCCTGATTGTTCTTCCGCGCCGTTCCGGTGCGACGAGTGCTGTGATGAATCTGACCGAACTGAAACGGAAACCCCCGGCCGAGTTGTTGGCGTGGGCCGAGGAACTGGGCATCGAAGGCGTCGCCCGAGCGCGCAAGAACGATGTCATTTTTGCCTTGCTCAAGCAGTTGTCCAAGAACGGCGAAGGCATCGATGCCGAAGGCGTGCTGGAGATCCTGCCCGACGGCTTCGGCTTTCTGCGCGGCGCCGAGGCCAGCTACCTGGCCGGACCGGACGACGTCTACGTCTCGCCCAGCCAGATCCGCCGCTTCAACCTTCGCACCGGCGACTACATCCGCGGCAAGGTGCGCAGTCCGAAGGAGGGCGAGCGCTATTTCGCCCTGCTCAAGGTCGACGACATCAATGACGAGCCGCCGGAAGCGAGCAAGAACAAGGTTCTGTTCGAGAACCTGACGCCGCTGTTTCCGCGCAACCGCTTCGTGCTCGAGCGCGGCAATGGCTCGACCGAAGACATCACCGGCCGCATCCTCGACCTGTTCGCGCCGATCGGCAAGGGTCAACGCGGTCTGATCGTGTCGCCGCCGAAAGCCGGCAAGACGATGATGATGCAGCAGATCGCCACTGCGATCACGACCAACCATCCCGACGTCTACATGAT
>CAZFUH010000154.1:0-7999 GCA_964522235.1 uncultured Rhodanobacteraceae bacterium | reverse complement strand
GCTGCTGATCGACGAACGTCCCGAGGAAGTCACCGAGATGCAGCGCACCGTGCGCGCCGAAGTGGTGTCCTCGACCTTCGACGAACCGGCAACCCGCCACGTCCAGGTCGCCGAGATGGTGATCGAACGCGCCAAGCGCCTGGTCGAGCACAAGAAGGATGTCGTCATCCTGCTCGATTCGGTGACCCGTCTGGCCCGCGCCTACAACACCGTCGTACCCAGTTCCGGCAAGGTGTTGACCGGCGGCGTCGACGCCAATGCCCTGCAGCGACCGAAGCGTTTCTTCGGCGCCGCCCGAAATGTCGAGGAAGGCGGCTCGCTGACCATCATCGCCACCGCCCTGGTCGACACCGGCTCGAAGATGGACGAGGTGATCTACGAGGAATTCAAGGGCACCGGCAACATGGAAGTGCACCTGAACCGGCGCATCGGCGAGAAGCGCGTCTACCCGGCGATCGACATCAATCGCTCCGGAACGCGGCGCGAGGATCTGCTGATCGATGCGGATCTGTTGCAGAAGATCTGGATCCTGCGCAAGCTGGTGCACCCGATGGACGAGCTGAGCGCGATCGAGTTCATGCTCGACAAAATGCGCACGACCAAATCCAATGACGAGTTCTTCGCTTCGATGAAGCGCTGAACGCCGATCTCCAGGAGCCCGACGTGACCGAACTCAACAAGCTGCCGGTCGAGGATTTCGAGAGCCTGGTCGGCCAGGACGTGGTGCTCAGCGTCGGCGACGGCACGCAGCGCTGCCGCGTCGAAAGCGTATGGCGCAGCCCGCATCCAACCGGCCGCGACGGCATCGGATTCTCGGTCTTCCTGCGTGGCGCGCCCGAGCAACCGCTGGTCCAGGGCATCCATGTCCTCGACCATCCCCGACACGGCGCACTGGAGTTGTTCCTGACCCCGGTCGCCCGCGATGCCGACGGCATGCGCTACGAGATCGTGTTCAACTGAGCCGCTGTCGAACCTCAGGCCTCGGCGTTGCCGGGCGCATCGAAACCTTGCGACAGACGCCGGGCACTGGTCTGCCAGCGCAGATCCTCGCCAGCGCAACGCGCCAGGCCGGCGACGGCGAGCCGGCGATACTCGTTCGCGTCTTCATGCAGCCGGCATAGCCCGTCGGCGACCGTCTGCGGCTCGACCGCACCGAGCAGCAGGGGCGAATGCTCGGTCCGCAGCGGCCGAACCGGCGCCAGTCGCAACGCGGCATCGCCCCACAGTTCGCGCAAGGCCGGATGATCGGGCAGCAGCTGCGGCGCACCGGTTGCAGCATGCTCGAAGCTGACCAGGCCGAAGCCTTCGCCGAGGCTGGTATTGAGTCCGACAGCGCAGGCGTTGTAGATCCGGTTCAATGCCGCATCGTCGAGCACCTCGCCGTTCGGCGGCCACCACAGGATGCGGTCGGCGATGCCCAGTTCGTCCGCCTGCCGACGCAGCGGCTCGACGAACTGCGGGAAGCTCAGCGCCTGATGCAGACACAGGTGCACATTCCTGCGACCGCCGTCGACGAACCGGGCAAACCCCTCGATGCTCAGATCGATGCGCTTGCGCGGATCGGGCCGGCTGGCATTGAGCACGACCCACGAGGGCTCCGACAGCCCGAACACCTGCTGCGCCAGGCGCATGCGCGCTGCGACCTCGATGTCGGCATGCAACGGAGCGAATGCCGACAAGTCGACGCCATGGCCGGCCACGACCACCGGGATCGGCAGGTCGCAGGCAACCAGCGCCGTGCGTAGCTGGTCGGCGGCATGCTCGGTATAGGTGAACAGGCTGCGGAAGCCGGCCAGGCCGCGCAGCAGCTCCGGGTCCGGGATGTCGCCATCCAGCGGCAGGTAGCCATGCATCGGAACTTCACCGAGCACGCGATTGAGTTCGCGCGGGTAGTGTTCCAGCCACCAGGGGTCGTTCAGCGCCAGCACCCGGTCGACGCACAGACTCGGCCAGTCCAGGCGCGCCTGATAGGCGCCGACCAGATCTCCGCCATGCAGGTTGGTCGGTCTCAACTCGACATTGGCCGCAAGCCGGCGCGGCTCGCCGTGGTAGCCCAGCCCCATCCAGGTGACGCGATGGCGCTGCGCCAGAAACGGCAACAGCGCCTGCAGGACACGCGTGAACCCGGTTCCTTCTCGATACCAGCCGAACAGCAGCAGATGCGGATCGGCGACTGCCACGATCAGGCGTTGCTGAGCTGTACCGGCGTGTAGACGATCCTGCCATTGACCGTAGTCGGCAACAGCTGCACGGTCAGGAACGGACCGTAGCCGGCGACACCGTCGCGACTGCCGATGACGCTGAGTTCGAAACCGGGAATGTTCAGATTGCCGAGCACCCCGACCAGGACGTAACCGAAGGTACCCAGCGTGCCGCAATTGAACTGGGTCGCGATCTGCTCGATATGGCGCAGTTGGCGGCCAGCACCGTTGAGGTCAAGAAACCTGAAGAAGTCGCCCTGCGGCTGATCGCTCAGACCTACACTCAGCGACGCGACGATCAGAATGTGATCGGTGTTGTTCAGGTTGCCGATGTCGGGTGCCGTATTCGCCGAGCTGTGCATCTTGTTGTAGACGATCGCCAGCGAAGTGCGGTCGAGCACGACAATCCAATAGCCCCGTTGCTGTGGTCTCTGCTCGGTTAGCTGGCTGCCGATCGCCAGCCTGCCGTCGCGGAAGCTCTGGCTGTGCGAGCCGTAGATTGAAAGTGGAACCGTTGCTGCTTCAGTCATGGTCGATACTCCTGTTGGTGCCCCCCCGGCTCATGAAATGGTAGACGCCACGAATTTCGACGGTCTCGAAACCCAGGCGTTGGTAAAGGCGCTGAGCCGGATTGAAGGGCTCGACGTGCAGGGTGACCGGCAGGTCGAGCGCATCGCCCCAGTCCAGCAGCCGCTGCATCAGCAGCGAACCCAGACCTTGACTCCGGCGCTCCGGCACCAGGGTGACGTCCATCAGACGCAACTCGCTGCGTGCGCGATGCAGGTAGAAGCGGCCGATGCGCTCGCCGTCCAGTTCGACGACGAGAAACGCGGCATTCGGATAGTGCTGCCGGTACTGGCTGGCCTGGGCCGAGAACTGGTGCTCGACGAACTGCTGCTTCAACGATTCCGGCCAATCGACCCGGTTCAGTTCCTCGTCCCGGGTGGTTCGATACAGATCGCGAAGAAACGCCCGGTCGCCGTCGCCCTCGATGCGCAGGCGCATCGGGGGCGACTCGGCAAATACCGTCAGTACCTGATCGACCGGACCCTTGACCTCACCCGCTTGTGCCGGCGCTTCGCTCATCGTCGACCGCGAATCTCAGGCCGATTCCTGGCAAGCGTCGACACAGGCAAGATCGGCGCGCGCAGCCAGATCGACGGCCGCTTCCTGGACCTCCAGGCGCAGGCTCAGGTAGTCGAAGGCAGCGCCGTCTGCGAGCGGCTTGCGCCAGTCGCCACTGAATGCAAGCAGCGGCTCGGGCGATCGCCCGGGGGCGATCACCGCGACATAGCGTCCCGGCTCGATTCCGGCCGAGCTGTCCAGGTTCAGTGTCTGCATGCAGCTCGACGTCAGCGGCTCGGCCGACAGCGTGAACTCCAGACGGCAACGGCTGTTGGACGCGAGATCGAAGCCACTGGCGCGGCTGCTGCCGTGGCGATCGTCACTGCGGTAGTGCCAGGCGAAGAACCGCCATCGCTCGCCACCGCCGCGATCGAACGCCGCCTGGATATCGAGGCTACGAACGCCGCCGCTTGCGGCCGGATGAAAGCCGTCCAGGCTCAGACGCAACGCTTCCGGTGCGACCGGCAATGGTGCCGGAATCGCTTCGGCGAGGGTGACAAAGCACTGTCGCTCGCTGTCGAAGCGGTACAGGTGAATGGAGTTGGTCGATTGTGAGCGGGCATGCAGCGACTGCGGGCTCAGCATCGAGCCCGCGGCCGCCGTCACGAGACCAGCGGAACAGCAGATGAAATTGCGACGGTCCATGTCGAATCCCCCCCGGGATCGGTAGGTTAAGGGCGTGACGGATAGACGCCCTGTAGGGCGATGCAGAAATAGACCGTCAGGAACGGCTGCAAGTTGTTGTGCGGCTGATCGCCGCCGACGGGCGCTAGGGCATTCGGCGACATCGCCGCCAGTGCGCTCGGCGCAGCATACATTCCCACGCCGATGCCGGTAGCCAGCTGCTCGCCGGCCGGTGCACTGCTGATTCCGTCGGCCTGCGACACGTTCATGAAGTGATTGTGGGCCGGGATTTCCGACTCCAGCAAGGTCACCGTCTCCGTGCCGCCGGTCTCGCCAAGATCGTGCAGCGACAGTCCCGGCCCCTGTCCCGGGTGCATCGGCGCCCTGCCCTGCAGATCGGGCAGCGCGAAATTCGACTTGCCATTGCCGCCATAGGTGGTTCCCAACAGCGAAAACAATGCGGTGTTCTGCGACAACGGCATCAGTTGTCCGTCGCACCAGGCCCAGCCTCTGGGAGCAAAGTTGAACGGAAAGATGCGGATTTCTGCGACAAACGGGTCTGCCATGACAGCACTCCTTGATGTTTCTGACTGGCGCCGGCGATTGCTCCGGCGGCTCGTTCAAAGTCTTCGCAATGAGGCGGACTTCTGGTCATGTTGGCGACGGGAAGATCCCGAACAACGAGATGATGAAGTCCACGCACAGATAGGGTTGGAAATTGGTGTGTGGCTGGCTGCCGCCTACCGCCGAAATCGCCTGTGGCGCCAGATTGGTGCGCGGAGCATCGCTGCCATACGGCGAGATCGAGGCCAAGGCCGCGCGGGCAACCACGGCGTTGCCCGACAACAAGCTCGTCGCCGCTGCGGCGCTGGCGAGCATCGTGTGCGAATGGGCGGGAATCTGGGTGACGGTCAGGGTGATTTCCTCCGCGCCGCCGGTTTCGGCCAGGATGAAGCCGTTGCCCTGGTGGATCGGAATGCGGCCGCGCAGGTCGGGCAGGGCAAAGGTGCTCTGGCCGTCGCCGCCATAGGTGGTGCCGATCAGCTGGAAAAGCGTTTCGTTCTCGGAGATCGGCAGCAGCTGGCCTTCGCAGAACATCCAGCCGGCGGGAGGGAAGTTGCCCGCGAACATGCGGATCTCGCCTACATAGGGTTGTGCCATGTCGGTGCTCCTGAAGTCAGTTCGGGGACGGGAAGATGCCCTGCAACGCGATGCAGAACGAAATTGTCAAGAATGGCTGCATGTTCAGGTGCGCCTGCGAGCCGCCGGTGTTGGTCACTGCATTCGGCGCCATGCTGACCAGGTTGCTGGCCGGCCCATACAGGTTGGAGGCTGACGAATTGGACAAAACCAGGTTGCTCATCGGCGTGGCCGTCGACGCGGTGGTATTGCTGGCCTGGGCGACATGGGTATGCGTTGGCAGTTCGGCAATCGACAGGGTATGGGCCTGCTCGCCGCCGCGCTCGCCGAGTGTGTGGCCGCTGCCGACGTGGATCGGCGTGCGACCACGAAGGTCCGGCAGCGCGAAGTTGACCCGGCCATCACCGCCGAAGCTCGTACCCAGGAGCGAGAACAGCGCCTGGTTCTGATTGATCGGCAGCAACTGACCATTGCAGAGCGCCCAGCCCTTGGGCGCAAAAACGAAACTCATCATTCTGATTTCGGACAAGAAGGGTTCGGCCATGGCGTACTCCTTGAGACGTGCGCGGGGAATCGAATGAACCGCTGCGGCGCGGCGCGCCACGAGGCACACGGTTCGTACAGTTCTGGTTGTTCAACGCTTGCGGTGGTGTCAGCTCGCCCTCCCGTGCGGCTGATGTTTCCGCGTTGTGCCGGCGATCGGATCGCCGGCACAGCGCGTGGGTCAAGGCAGGTTGCAGTTGGTGAAACCGCTGGTCGCCGAGATCAGCAGGGTGCCATTGCCGGCCGGGTTCAGGCCGTCGACATACGCCTCGACGCCCGGACTCGCGGTCGCGGCCATGCCATGAATGCCGAAGCGGAACACGTTCGGATCGATGCCCTGCTTGCGCAGGCCAAGACCTGGGTGACCGCCGCTGCCGGCGCTGGTGTTTCCGGAGATGTTCAGGCACACGGTGTCGTTGTCGCCATCCGGCGCGTTGCCGGAATCGACCCGGATACCCGGCCGGACCCCACCCAGCGGCGCTGCGACCGTGTTGTTCAGCACCCGTGCACGCAGGATGCCATTGGTATCGCGGGCGACCAGCAGGATGCCGTTGCCATCGGTCTGGCTGATCGTGTTGCCGCTGACGGTCACGGTCATGTCCGGCGTATCGCCGGTGCCGAAGGTATGCCCCAGGCCGCCGCCAATGCCCTGCGAGCCGAACGAGTTGTTCGCGACGATGACGTTGTTGTTGACTGTCGCGGTCACGACCGCATTGCCGAACGTCGACACGCCAATTCCGCTGCCGGTGATATGGGTGATCGGATTGGCGACCGTGCCGTTGTTGGAGATGTTGAAGTTGCCCTGGCCATGGCCGCCGACCGAGGTGACGATTGCCTCGGCACCCATGCGATTGGCGGCACTGGCACCGGCGACGCGATTGCCGGTGATGTTGATGATGTTGGTTGCGTGCCCGGGGACCCCGAGCGTGCCGGGCGATCCGCCTGGACTGGAGTTGCCGCCCTGGACCTGGATGCCGACGCCGCCGGGGAAGTTCTGGACGACGTTGTTGTTGACGTTCGCTCGGGTCACGTGCGCGACCGTGCCCGGCGATCCGTACGAGATCAGGCTGATGCCCGGTCCCTGCGAACTGGCCGCCGACGTGGTGCTGGTCAAGGTGTTGCTCGAGAGCTCGGCCTGGTCGATGGTGCCGTGGAAGTTGAAGATCTCGATGCCCTGATACTGCGAATTCGTCAGCGTGTTGCCGGTGATCGTGACGGTGCCGTAGAGATTGCGTTCGGTGCCGGCAGCCGTGACGTTGAAGCCGATATTGGCGCGGTTCGGCACCAGGCTGGTGCCGCTGTTGCTGACCACGCTGTTGGTGAGGCTGAAGCCATTGACCTCGGTGCCGCCGACGCCGTGATGACCGGTGTTGTTGACGAAGACATGGGTCAGCGTCGGCTCGGTCGTGGCCTGCAGCCAGATGCCGTGGCTGCTCATGTTCTGGATCGCGCCGCCGGTGCAGGTCGCGGCGCTGGTGCAGGTGCCGCCATTGCCGGTGACGAACAGCGAGCCGGCGCTGCCGGTGTTGTTCAGCACGATGCCGGAGCTGCTGCCGGTGGCGTGGATGCTGCGGAAATTCAGATCGGCCGCGGCAATCGTCGTGTTGACAACGTTCAGGCCGATGCCATTGCTGGCCGCCAGCGTGTTCGGGTTGGCGCCGGTGCCGACCGAGACCGTGCCGGCGCCGGTGGCGTGGAACGCCGTGCCGGTGGTCGTCGTCACTGCCAGGCCGCCGTTGTCGAAGCGGATGCTGCTGCCGGCGGAGTTGCTGGTCAGGCTGACGCCGTGGTTGGCGCCGCTGCCGCTCAAGGTCTTGGTCCCGCCGCTGAAGACATAGGTGCCGCTGCCGGTGCGGCCATTGACGCGAATGCCGGCATGGCCAGCGCCGCTGCCGCAGGAGCCGGTACAGCTCAGGTTGCCGGACAGCGTGACCGACGCGGCGTCTACGCCGTCGATATCGATCAGTCGACCGGCCGAGGTCTTGCTGATCGTGCCGGCATAGGTGACGGTGGCGGTGCCGCTGACGAACGCAAAGGCGGTGCCGGATGCGCCGCTGAGCGCACCCGTACCGAGATTGACCGTGCCACTAATCGTGCTCAACGCAATATTGGACGTACCGCCTGTCGACACGATCTGGTCGAAGGCATTGCCGGGGCCGACCTGAATGATCGTGCCGTTGAAGAGGTTCAGGGCCTGGCCGGCACCGCTGATGCGATTCTCGCCGAGGCTCAGAGTACCGAAACCAGCGCCATGCAGACCGGTACCGGAAGTGTCGCCGATCTCGATGCCGCGCACGGTATTGCCGCTGCTGAGCGTGATCCCGTGCACGCTACCGCCGGCGGTGGTAACCAGCGGCCGGGTGCCG
>CAZFUH010000153.1:0-9696 GCA_964522235.1 uncultured Rhodanobacteraceae bacterium | reverse complement strand
CAGACCTTGCTGGTCGACAACGAGCGCTTCGAGCCCGAGCAGGTGTTGTCGTTGAGCTTCAATGAACGCATGCGCGACAGCGACGTCGCTGACGCCGTCACCGCCTGGTTGCTGCCCGAGCGCTACCCCGAATCGCTGCTTGCCGATCACGAGCGCGGCCGGTATCGGCAGGTGCCGTACCCGTGGAGCGTCGACCAGGCCGATGAGCGCGTGTTGGCATTGTCGGAACCGTTACCGTTGCAGCCATTGCCGCCGGAACAGGAATGGAGCGAGCAGCACAGCTTTCGCTACCAGGCAGCGACCGGTCGAAGGGTACTGGTTCGCGTCCAACGTGACCTGCGCAGCTTCGGCGGCTTCGTGCTCGGTCGCCCGGAAAGCCGCGTGCTGACGGTGCCGAGCTACCCTTCGATGTTGCGCTTCGTCGGCGATGGCGCGCTGTTGTCGCTGCGCGGCGAACGCCGGGTATCGATCGTCGCGCGCAATATGTCCGGCGCTCGACTGGAGCTGGCGCGGGTGCTGCCGGACCAGTTGCATCATCTGGTTGCCGCTGGCGGCAACTACGGACAGCCGGAACTGTGGCGGTTCGGCGAGGATGCCCTGGTCGAGCGCATGGAGAAGCGCGTGCCGCTGTCGACCGACGATCCGGCGCGGGCGCAATACCAAGGGATCGATCTCGGTGAGTTCATGGCACCTGAACGCCGTGGCGTGTTCCTGCTCAGCCTGCGGGACTTGAGCGAGCATGATCATCGGCGCAGCTCGGAGCAGACCCTGGCCGACAACGCCGGCAACGAACACGATCGCCGCCTGGTCGTGCTGACCGATCTCGGCGTGATCGCCAAGCGAGTGCTCGATGGCAGCCGCGAGGTGTTCGTGCAGTCTCTGTCCAGCGGTGGCCCAGTTGCCGGCGCGCGAGTGCAGGTGGTGGCGCGCAACGGCGAGACCCTGCTCAGTCGCGACACCGGTCGCGATGGTCGCGCCAGCGTGCCGGTCCTCGACGGCTACGTCCGCGAGCGCCATCCGGTCATGCTCGTGGTTCGTGCTGGTGAGGATCTGAGCTTTCTGCCGCTGGACCGCCATGAACGCATGCTCGACAGCTCGCGCTTCGATGTCGGCGGCGAGCCGAACGATCACGATCCGGGTGTGTTGCGCGCGACCCTGTTTTCGGATCGGGGCCTGTACCGTCCTGGTGAGACCGTGCACCTGGGCATGATCCTGCGCGCCAGCGACTGGAACCGTTCGCCGGTCGGTCTGCCGATGGAGGTGCAGGTGACCGATCCGCGCGGCACCCTGGCGCATCGGCAGGCGATCGCGTTCGGTCGCGAAGGCTTCGAGGAGACCCGCTTCACGCCGCCGGTCAGTGCTGCCAGCGGCGCCTGGCAGATCGGCCTGTATCGAATCGACGACGAACACCGGCGCAGTCATGTCGGCAGCACGACCGTGCAAGTGCGCGAGTTCCAGCCCGACACCTTGCGCGTGCGGGCACGTTTGCACGGGCAGGGTGCCCAGGGCTGGTTGCATCCGCGGGGTTTGAAAGCTTCGGTCCACGTCGAGAACTTGTTCGGCACCGCGGCCCAGGACCGGCGCGTCGACGGCCAATTGCAGTTGCGCCCGACCTTGCCTGAATTCGCAGCTTGGCCGGGTTTCCGCTTTCACGATCCGCAGCGCGCGCGCGACGGCGTCGTCGAGCCTCTGGCCGAGTTGCGGACCAACGCCGCCGGCGAGGTCGAGTTCACCCTGGACCTGGAACGCTATACGCGTGCCAGCTATCGGCTCGACCTGCTGGTGCGTGCCTTCGAGCCGGGCAGCGGTCGCGCCGTCAGCGCCCAGGCCGGCAGCCTGGTCAGCGAAGCCGAGTACTTGGTCGGCCTGCGCAGTCCCGACAGTTTGCGCTGGGTGCAGCGCGGCGACCCGCGCGAGGTCGAATTGCTGGCGATCGGACCGGATGCCCGGTCGATCGCTGTCGACGGCCTGCGTGCAGTGCTCATCGAGCGTCGCTTCGTGTCCGTGTTGACGCGCTCGCGCGATGGCCTGTATCGCTACGTATCGCGCGAGCGTCGCGATGTTCGAGATGAGCAGCCGATGTCGCTGAGTGCCGGGATCCAGCGTCTGGCCCTGGCCACCAACACGCCCGGTGACTGGACGCTGGAACTGCGCGATCGCGACGACACCGTGCTCAACCGGGTCGATTGGACCGTCGCTGGCAGCGCCAATCTCAGCCGCAGCCTGGATCGAAATGCCGAGCTTGCGATCAGCCTGTCACGGGCCAGCTATGCGCCTGGCGAAGAGATCGAGCTGAGCCTGCGGGCGCCGTATGCCGGCCGCGGTCTGATCACGATCGAGCGCGACCGGGTCTACGCGCATGTCTGGTTCCAGGCCGACACGACCGCCTCGGTGCAGCGCATCCGCGTGCCCGAAGGTCTGGAGGGCAATGCCTATGTCAGCGTGCACTATCTGCGTGGACTGGACTCCGACGAGATCTTCACCAGTCCGCTGAGCTGGGGCGTGGCGCCGTTCCAGATCGACCGCGACGCGCGCAGCCTGCCGGTGCGCCTGGAGCTGCCGGCGAATGCACGACCGGGGGAAGCGGTCCAGGTTCGAGTCCATACCGGCGAACCGTCCCGGGTCGTGCTGTTCGCAGTCGACGAAGGCATTCTCCAGGTCGCCGGCTATCGCGTCGTCGATCCGCTCGAGCATTTCTTCCGCAAGCGCATGCACCAGGTGCAGACGGCACAGATCCTGGACCTGCTGCTGCCCGAGTTCAGCCGCTTTCTGGCTCAGGCCGCACCCGGCGGTGACGGCGAAGCCGGTGCCGCGCGCCACCTGAATCCGTTCCGGCGTCGGGGCGAAGCACCGGCGGTGTGGTGGTCGGGACTGATCGAGAGCGATGGCGAAGCGACGCTGGAATACACCATGCCCGATCACTACAACGGCCGGCTACGGGTAGTGGCTGTTGCCGTCAGCGCCGGACGCATGGGCATCGCCGAGACCGGCCAGACCATCCGCGGCGATTTCGTGCTGACGCCGACGCTGCCGACCCACGTTGCCCCAGGCGATGTCTTCGAGTTGCCGGTCGGCATCGCCAATACCATTGCCGAGGCCGAAGCCGAGGCCATCGATGTACAGCTGGAACTGGAATTGTCCGAGCTGCTCGTGCAGGAGCCGACGGCGCCAATGGTTCTGGCACTGAAGCCGGGCGACGAGGGCGTCGCTCGCGTGCGCTTGCGCGCTGGCGATGCCCCCGGTGTCGCCGTCGTGCACCTGCGCGCGCGTTCGGGTTCGCATGTCGCCGGCCGTCGTATCGAACTGTCGATCCGGCCCGAGACCGTGCCGCATACCCGGTTGCGGGTCGAGCGTGTCGAACGGCGGACGCGTATCGACGATCTTCGTGACCTGCATGATGCGTTCGCGGCACGCAGCCTGTCGGCGTCGGCATCACCGTTGATCGCGATCGACGGCTATGGTGCCTGGCTCGGCACATTCGCGCATGCCTGCACTGAACAGCTGGTCAGCCAGGCGATTCCGGCCCTGGTCGGACATCGCCATCCTGAGTTTGCGCTCGCCGGCTTCGACGATCGCGGCTGGTCGCGTCTGCTCGATGTCCTGCGTACGCGTCAGAACGGCGAAGGCGGTTTCGGCTACTGGCGTGCCGGCCTGGATGCCGAACCCTTCGTCTCCGGCTATGTCGTTCTGGTGTTGCTGGAGGCGCGCGATCGCGGCCTGCGTGTGCCCGACGACATGCTCGCCTCAGCCGGCCGCTATCTGCGTTCACTCGCCGCCGATCCTGCCGGCACCGGTCTGGATGCGCTGCGCGCCCGCGCGCTCGCGGTGTATCTGCTGGCACGCCAGGGCCAATCAGTCGGTGATCTGCTCGCGACGGTGCAAGCGCACCTTGAGCGCGATCACCCGAAACACTGGCGCGACGACACCGCCGGCAGCCTGGTTGCGGCCAGCTTCGCCTTGTTGCAGGAGCAGCGCGCCGCTCGCCCGCTGGCCGCACGCAGCCGCGAACTGGCCGGCCAGCCGCTCGCCACAGACCGGCATTTCAGCGGCTTCCGCGACGTCCAGATCGATCAGGCCTGGCGCATTTATCTGCTTTACCGGCACTTCCCGGAGCAGGCGGCGCGGCTGCCGGAGGCGGCGATTGCATCCTTGATCGATCCGATTCGCGCCGGCCGCTTCAACACTCTGAGTGCAGCATTGGCGATTCTGGCGCTGGAGGCGGCCGGCGACCGTGGTGCCGGTGTTCCGACACTGGAGGCAGCCGGCAACGATGCCGAGCCACGACAGATCGGCGAAGTCTTCGGTGCCCTGCGCCGCGCGGCGTTCGATGCCGGTGATCGCAGTCTGTGGGTGACGCCGGCTGACAGCGGCGGCGCCTGGTTCGTGCTTGCCGAGTCCGGATTCGATCGCTCGCCGCGCGCCGCGGTGCAGGATCTGGGGCTGGAGGTACAGCGCGACTATCTTGATGGTGAGGGCCAGCCGACCACGCGTGCCACGCTTGGTGAGGAGCTGACCGTGCGCATTCGTCTGCGTGCGCGCGGCGGTGAGCGTTGGCAACATGTTGCGATCAGTGATCTGTTGCCGGGTGGTTTCGAGCTGGTGTTGACGCCGCCGGTCGACGGCGTCGGGCAGGATCGGGCCGGTGCCGATTCCGATCACGACGACGGCCAGCAACCGGTGCCGCAGGCACCGGTGCTGGCGCTGCCCGGTTCAAACTTCCGTACCGATCACGCCGAGATGCGCGAGGACCGGGTCGTGCTCTACGGCACGGTGGAACCGGAGCTGCGCGAGTTTCGCTACCGCATCCGCGCCGCCAGTGCCGGCGAGTTCGCGATCCCGCCGGTGCATGCCGAGTCGATGTATCGGCAGGACGTCTATGCCCATGGCGGTCCGGCCGGTCGCATGCAGGTCACCGGAGCGGCCGAATGAGCAATGCGCACGCCGACGATGCGGTGAGCACCTCGGTCGACACCGATCCGGCATGCGCAGTCCGGGGGACTGACGGTCGCCACTCGCCGCCAGCCGCAAGCGGTACGACCGCTATCAGCGAAACAGCGCCGACGCGCTGGCGTCGGCGCGGTCGGCGCCTGCTGATCGTGGTCTTGCTGATGCTCGTGACGCTGACCGTGCTGCGCTTGTGGCCGCACCCGCCGTTGTCGACCGGGGTGCCGTTGTCGACCGCGATCTACGATCGCGACGGCCGCCTGCTGCGCCTGGCCCTGGCTGCCGACCAGCGCTACCGCCACTGGCTGCCGCTGGAACGGATTTCGCCGACCCTGGTCGAGGCCGTGCTGTTGCATGAGGATGCCTGGTTTCGGCGCCACCCCGGCATCAATCCGATCAGCGTGCTGCGCGGCGCCTGGAGTACCTATGTTCGTGGCGATGCGGTGATCGGCGGCTCCACGATCACGATGCAGCTGGCCCGACTGCGCTGGCGATTGCAGACCCGCAGCGTCGGCGGCAAGCTGGTGCAGATGCTGCGTGCCGCCCAGCTGGAGCTGAGCTATTCCAAGAACGAAATCCTCGAGGCGTATCTCAATCTGGCGCCGTATGGCGGCAATATTGAAGGTGTCGGTGCTGCCAGCCGCATCTACTTCGACAAGGACGCCGACGCGCTGACCCTGCCCGAAGCACTGACCCTGGCCGTGCTGCCGCAGGCGCCGTCGCGACGCGGACGGCTGCGCAGCGGCGACGATGGCGATGCGTTTCTCGGCCCCGGTCTCGCCGCCGCGCGTGACCGCCTGTATGCACGCTGGCGTCAACAGCACGGCGCCGATGCCGCCGCCGACGCTTTGATGGCCCTGCCACTGCGACTACGCAGCGCACGTCGCCTGCCGTTTGCTGCGCCACATGTCAGCGATCGTCTGCTGGCCCAGCAACGCCTGCAGGGGCACGACCAGCCGGCCGTGCACAGCACCCTGGATCTGCGTCTGCAGGCCCTGGTCGAAGCGCAGTTGCGCCAGCATCTTCGGCGCGGCCGCTCGCGTGGTCTGGACAATGCCGCCGTGCTCCTGGTCGACAGCCGCGACATGGCCGTGCGCGCCCTGGTCGGCTCGGCCGACTGGCACGATGCCGGTATCCATGGCCAGGTCGACGGCACCGCCGCGAAGCGCTCACCGGGATCGACACTGAAGCCGTTCATCTATGCCCTGGCCCTGGACCAGGGCGTGTTGCATCCGGCGACCGTATTGCGCGATGTCCCGACCGCGTTCGGCCCGTATACGCCGGAGAACCACGACGGTGGCTTTCTCGGCCCGGTCACTGCCGCCCAGGCACTGGTTCGCAGCCGCAACATCCCGGCGGTCTGGACCGCGGCGCAGTTGCGCAGTCCCGGTCTGTACGGGTTCCTGCGCCAGGCCGGGGTGCGCGGCCTGGCCAGTGAACAGCACTATGGCCTGGCCCTGGTGCTCGGCGGCGGCGAGGTCAGCATGCAGGAGTTGGCGCGCATGTACGCGATGCTCAACAACGCCGGCCGGCTACGGCCACTACGTTGGCGAGATAGCGATCCGGACAGCTCCGGCAGCGCATTGCTGAGTCCGGAGGCGGCCTGGATCACGCGCGACATGCTGCGCGCCCAGCCTCGGCCCGATGCCGTGCTGGCCTCTGACCAGGGTGAACTGCCGGTGGCCTGGAAGACCGGAACCTCCTGGGGCTTTCGCGACGCGTGGACCGCCGGCATCGCCGGCCCGTACGTTCTGGTGGTCTGGGTCGGACACTTCGATGGCCGTGGCAATCCGGCCCTGGCCGGCGTCGATGCCGCTGCGCCGCTGTTCTTCGACATCGTCGATGCCCTGCGCGCCAGCGCCGTCGAGTTGGACGATCCACGGCCACAGCCGCCCGATCGCATCACCCGGGTCGAGGTCTGTCGGGCCAGCGGTGATCTGCCCAATGCCGAGTGCCCGACGCGTGTACGCACCTGGTTCATCCCCGGCATCTCGCCGATCCGCGTCAGCCGCATCCATCGTGCGGTGAACCTGGACCTGGCGACCGGTGCCGTGGTCTGCGCGCCGTTCGATCCGGCACGCATGCGCAGGGAGGTCCACGAGTTCTGGCCCTCGGATCTGGCCGAGGTGTTTGCCCAGGCCGGGATGCCGCGGCGCCGGCCGCCGGCGGGTGCCGATTGCGACGGCGCTCAAAGTTGGCAGGGCACACCGCCGCGGATCACCTCGCCCTGGCGAGGTACCGGCTATGACCTGCGTGCGGGTGACGGCGCCGGCCTGGTCTTGGCCGCGACCGTGTCCGCCGATGCCCGGCGTCTGTACTGGTTCGCCGATGGCGCCTATATCGGTCAGGCTGAAAGCGGCCGGGCCCTGGCCTGGCAGCCGGCACGAGCCGGACAGATCCTGCTCAGTGTCGTCGACGAGCTCGGCCGCGCCGACCGCCGCCGGATCGAAGTCCTGGCCGTGCCGTGATGCTGTGGATTGCCGGAGAGCCGAGCCGGCCCTCCGGGCTAGCAGCCTGTCGGACTTGGGCGATCGTTGCGAGGGAAAGCGGGATCGAGGGCAGATTCGTCATCGTTTGAGGAAGATAGCGGCGCTATCTGACGAAAAGGATGGCGAATATGGACCGATCTCCGCTTTTCCGTAGTAGATTAGTCCCAAGTCCGACAGGCTGCTAGCGATCACTCGAAGACGGTATCGGCGGAAACGCGGCGAATGCGCGCAGCGTCGAGTTTCAACGGCATGCTGGCGATGACCGCATCCTCGGCCAGCAGATCGGCCGGCTTGTCGGTGTTGTATTCGATCGGCGACGGCGTATCGGCAGCCAGCGCGGCAACCAGTCCATCGGCGTCCTTGGCCACGAACACGAAATGCGCAGCATCCGGCTTCAGATGGCGGCGGATGACGGCATTGACGGTGTCGCGGTCCAGCCGCTCCAGTTCACTGCGCACGTAGTCGACGAAATCGGCAGTGCCGAACCACTGCGAGTCCAGGGCGTAGCCCAGCCGCCTGCTCGACGACGCGGTCAGGATCGCGACCGACTTGCGCAGAAAATTTCGGCTGGCCTGGAATGCTTCTTCACTGATGCCCTCGTCCAGCAGGCGATCGAGCTCGAACAGGGCGGCGCGGGTTGCGAACAACGCATCGTTGTTGTCGCGCAGCGGCCGCAGCCAGATCTGGAACAGGTCGTTGCGCCGGACATAGTTCGGCTCCGGCGAGGTCAGGAACATGCCGTTCGGAAAGTACTCGATGTAGGCATAGTTGCCATAGTTCATGCCGCGGGTTTCGCGGATGCGCTGGTAGAGCAGGGCCGAGGAGTTGCGATGCTCGCCCAGGTAGCTGCGGACCAGCCACAGTGCGGCCCAGTCCGGGTGTCCGCGGCGCAGATCGATCGGCCAACCGAACGAGACCGCGACCGCCGGCGTCTCCTTCTCGACCACGGTCGCGCTGCGGTGCTCGGGCAGCGGCGGCAGCGGAACGTCGAGCGCCGCGGCGCTTGCCTGCGGCAGCCGGTTCAGATCGGCGAGCAGGCGGTTGCGGAAGGCGTCATCGTAGTTTCCCGACAGGCCGACACGCAGTCGTTGCGGCACCAGGTGTTCGCGGTACCAGGCCCGGACGTCGTCGAGGGTGATCGATTCCACGTCGCTGACATGACCCAGGGTCAGGGTGCCGTACGGGTGCTGCGATCCGTACACGGTCTCGTACAACACCTCCTTGGCCAACTCCTCGTCGTTGTTCGAGCGCAGGTTGACTCGGATTGCATTGATCTGCTGCTGCTTCAGGCGCGCAAAGTCGTCCTCGCGAAAGCCGGGGTCGAGCACGGCTTCACGCATCAACCCATACCAGACCTCAAGGTTGTCGCGATGCACGGTGCCGGACAGTCGCAGCATATGCTTGTCGACCTGGGCACCGAGGCTGGCGGCAAGCGGATAGTAGGCCTGCTGCATTTCCGCATAGCTGCGGCGGGCACTGCCACCCTGGGTCAGCATCGCCGCGGTCAGGGCGGCCAGGCCCTTCTTGCCGGGTGGATCGAACGCAGCGCCGCTGTCGAAGATCAGGGCGACATTGATCAGCGGTGACGCCGAGCGCAACTCCAGCATCGGCAGGTCGTGGCCCGGCCCGGCCGCGGCGGCGGCCGCGACCGCGCGGTCGAGCGACGGGAACTCATTGGCGCCGGCCAGGGTGTCCGTGGTCGAGATGGAAACCGTGCTGCGATTGCTGTCGATGAAGACCCGATTGGCGGCTGCGACGATATCGTCCGGAGTCACAGCGTCAAAGGTGCGGTAGAGATCGTTCAAGGTCTCGGGCGTGCGCTGGTAATGGACGAAGCGGGCCAGGGTCGCGCCGAGCCGGTCGGCGGCATCCAGGGTGCCGGCGAAGCTGTACTTCATCCGCGACTTGGTCTCGGCCAGACGATCGGCTTCGACCGGCTCGGTGCGTGCGGCGAGCAGGGCGGCGTGGATGGCGTCGGTGACGCTCTGCGCGTGTTCGGCATCGGTCAGACGGGCGATCACCGCGAACTGGCCCGGATCGATGTTCATCGGGGACTGGCTGAAGAACTGGTCGGCCCAACGCTCGCGCACGACGATGCGCTGGTACAGCTCGGAGGTCTGGCCGAAGAACAACTCGTTCAGCAGCATCAGTGCCGCGGTATCGGGCTGCTCGGTAGTGAACGCCGGCCCGCGCCAGCCATGGATCACGATCGGCGGCGTCGGCCCGGCCCAGGGCAGATGTGCGTACCGCGGGCCGTCCAGCG
>CAZFUH010000152.1:0-9883 GCA_964522235.1 uncultured Rhodanobacteraceae bacterium | reverse complement strand
GGCAGCAGCGCGTGGCTGGGCAGACTCAGGTGCTCGCTGGCCTGATACCGCTGCCGAGCCTGTTCGACCGGCAGCACCGCGACGATCTCGCCGTCGTGCACGGCGACCGCATGCGCTTCGAGCACGGACATGTCCGGCTCGATCGGAATCAGCCACTGCGGTTCGATCAGCAGGTCGATCGCTTGCATCGCCATCTCGCGAAAGTCGGGGCCGCCGATTCTACGCGATGCACGTAAGGATGCATTTGCCGACGGCCGCCTGAGCGCCTCACAGCAGTGGCCGGACGTTGCATGAAGCCGGCCGCCGTGGCTGCTGCAGTCTACTTGCCGACGCGCGAGACGTAATCGCCGCTACGGGTGTCGATCTTGATCGTTTCCCCGTTCTCTACGAACAGCGGAACGCGCACGGTGGCACCGGTTTCCAGCTTGGCCGGCTTGCCGCCGCCACTGGCGGTATCGCCGCGCACGCCGGGATCGGTCTCGACGATCTGCAGTTCGACGAAGTTCGGCGGCGTCACCGAGATCGGCACCCCGTTGTACAGGGTGACCACGCACGCCTCTTCGCCCTTGAGCCATTGCGCGGAACTGCCCATGGCCGCAGCGTCGGCCTGGTACTGCTCGAAACTGTCCGGCTGCATGAAATGCCAGTACTCGCCGTCGCTGTACAGGAACTGCATGTCGGTATCCATGACATCGGCGCCTTCGACCGTGTCGCTGGATTTCATCGTCCGCTCAACGACGCGGCCGTTCTTCAGGTTGCGGACCTTGATCCGGGTAAAGGCCTGGCCCTTGCCCGGCTTGATGAAGTCGGTATCGACGATGGTATAGGGTTCGCCGTCGACCAGGATCTTCAGACCGGTCTTGACATCGTTCAGGCCGTAGCTCGCCATGTGTGCTCCAGGGGGTTGGTTCGGCCGGGGACCGGCGCAGGCCGTACACTGCGCAACCGGAATTCCCGACAAGACCGCGAATGATACCCGCAAGTGTGAATCGGACGCAGCCCGTCGACTGGCGCCACCTCTGGCGCCAGTCGGTCACCGATCCGTTGGAACTGCTGCGGCGCCTGGATCTGGCCGGGCACGCAGAACGCCTGCTGCCGACGGTCGATACCGGCTTTTCGATGCGCGTGCCGGAGAGCTTTCTCGCCCGGATGCGGCCCGGCGACCCGGACGACCCGCTGTTGCGCCAGGTGCTGCCCGGCGCTGCCGAGCTGATCGAGGCCGACGGCTTCGTCAGCGACGCGGTCGGCGATCTCGCTGCCGCCCGGGCACCCGGCGTCATTCACAAGTACCACGGCCGAGTGCTGTTGATCGCTACCGGCGCCTGTGCCGTGCATTGCCGTTATTGTTTTCGCCGCCACTTTCCCTACGCCGAGGAACTGGCCGCGCGCGAGCGCTGGCAGGCGGCCTTGAATTGCATCGCCGGGGACCCGAGCGTCGCCGAGGTGATCCTGTCCGGGGGTGATCCGCTGTCGCTGACCACCGAGCGCCTGGCAGAACTGACCGATGGCCTGCGCGCCATCGACCATGTCCGCCTGCTGCGCATCCACACCCGCCTGCCGATCGTCCTGCCCGAGCGCGTCGACGCCGAGCTGTGCACGTGGTTGACCGGCCTGCCGTGGCCAACCGCCGTCGTCGTCCACGCCAACCACGGCAACGAGATCGACGAGACCGTCGCGGCCGCGCTGACCACACTGCGCGCCACCGGCGCAACGGTGCTGAACCAGTCCGTGCTGCTGCGTGGCGTCAACGATCGGACCGATACCCTGGCCGAGTTGAGCCGACGACTGTATGCGGCCGGCGCCCTGCCGTACTACCTGCATCTGCTCGACCGGGTGCGCGGCGCCAGCCATTTCGACGTCGATGTCGCCACGGCGCGGGAACTGCATACGCAACTGCGCCACCGTCTTCCCGGGTACCTGGTACCGCGACTGGTCCGTGAACTGCCCGGCGAGCCCGCCAAGACCCTGCTTTGAACCGGGCGCCGGGCCGCCGGTAACAACCTGTTTCCAAAGGCCTGCAATCCCGCCAGCCGTTCGCAACCAGCCACCACGCCACCCTGCTGCTCCTCGTGCCCTCCAACATGAGGAATACCCGCTAAGCCCCGGATGTGGCACAGTAGGCCATTCCAGACCATACTGGGCGGGTCGAAGCCGCCTCCCCGTCAAGCGGCTCACCGTTCTGGCGGCTTGGCGTCAGCGCGAAACCCCAATGGGAGACGTCACAATCATGGCGACCACCCTGCGAATCTGCTTCGTCGAGCGGCGACTCGAAGACGCCGAACGACTGGTGAGCACCTTGCGCAATGCCGGACTGGCCGTGCGCCCGAACCATGCCGCCGACATCGACCAGCTGGCTGACCTGATTGAATCCGAAACCCCGGATCTGATCCTGGTCGGCTTGCCTGGACCGATTCCGATCGCCGAGATCACCTCCGAAGTCGGCAAGGCGGGCAAGGATGTGCCGACCATTGCCCTGACCGAGGCGGTCGATGCCGAGACCCGGCAGCAAGCCTTTGACGATGGCGCCACCGCCGTCGAACTGCGCCTGCCGTCCCTGGTCGTCGCCGTGGTCCGACGCCAGTTCGGACAACTGACCACACGGCGCGATGTTCGCCGGCTGGAAACGGCGCTGCGCGAGAGCGAGCGCCGTTGCGAGGCCCTGCTCGACAGCTCCCGCGACCCGATCGCCTATGTCCATGAGGGCATGCACATCCGGGCCAACCGCGCCTACCTGGAGATGTTCGGCTTCCAAGAGTTCGAGGACATCGAAAGCCAGCCGCTGATGGACCTGATCGCCGCCAATGACGCCGACAAGTTCAAGGCCGTGCTCAAGCGCCTGAGCAAGGGCGAGCCGCCTCCGGACAGCCTGGAACTGCACTTGCGCCAGCAGGACGGCGACGTATTTCCCGGCCGCATGGAGTTCTCCAGCGCCAGCTATTCCGGCGAGCATTGCCTGCAATTGATCATTCGCAAGCCGCAGGAGGATCCTGCCCTGGCGGCGGAACTGACGCGCTTGAAAGAGCGCGACCTGGTCACCGACCTGTACAACCGGACCTGGTTCACCAGCCTGCTCGAGCGCGCCGCCGACGACGCCGCCGCCGGCAAGCGCAACCACGTCCTGCTGATGATCGAACCGGACAACTTCGCCAATCTGCTCGCCTCGGTCGGAGCCGGCCAGGGCGACCTGCTGCTCGCCGACCTGGCCAAGGCGATCGTCGCCGTGCTCGGCAAGGACGACATCGCCTCGCGTTTCAGCGACCACCAGTTCGCGGTACTGACCCAGGCCGCCAACCTGGAAGCCGGCAACGCCCTGGCCGACCGCCTGCGTCAGCGCATCAGCGATCACATTTTCGAGATCGGCCAGAACTCCGTGTCGCTGACCCTGAGCATCGGTGGCGCGCTGATGTGCGAGAAGCTCAATCGCGTGCACGATCTGTTGAATCAAGCCAACAGCACCTGCCGCACCTGCGTCAACGAAGGCGGCAACCGGATTCAGCTGCACGACCCCTACGCCGCGGAGCGCGCCGAATCGACGCGCAATGCCCACTGGCTCAAGCTGGTCAAGGAAGCGCTCGCGGTCGAAGACGGCTTTGTCCTGTTCTACCAGCCGGTGGTCTGCCTGCAGGGTGGCGAGGGCGACTACCACGAGGTACTGCTGCGGATGCGCAGCCCGCGTGGCGAGATCCTGCCCAGCTATTTCCTGCCCGCCGCCCAGCAGGGCGGCCTGATGCCGGTCATCGACCGCTGGGTGGTGCGCAACGCCCTGAAAAAGCTCGCCGGCTACGGCAAGAAGCCGCCGTCCTTCTTCCTGAGCCTGAGCACCGAAACGATTGAAGACGAGACTTTCCCAGGCTGGCTGGCCGAGCAGATCAAGGAGCACCGCGTCGGTGGCGACCGCATCGTGCTGCAAGTCGGCGAGAGCGAGGCGGCAACCAGCGTCAAGCCGCTGAAGGTTCTGCTCAAGCATCTGGAACGGCTGCGCATCGGCTTTGCGATCAAGGATTTCGGCGCCGGCCTGGCCTCGTATCAGCTGCTCAAGCACGTCCCGGCCCAGTACCTGAAGGTCGACAAGAACTATCTCGCCGACTTCGCCGGCAACACCGAGTTCCAGAAGAAGGTGCAGGAGATCTGCGAGAAGGCCCACGGCAGCGGCATGATGGTGATCGCGCCGCATGTCGCCGACATGGCCAGCGTCAGCGTACTGTATCAATGCGGTGTCAACTTCGTTCAGGGCAATTTCCTGCACGAGCCGGCCGCGCAGATGCCGACGCTGACCGCCGTCACTTGAGGGTGCTCGGCGCCCGACCTGGGAGCCGCGAGTGGTATGACCCTACGACCGGAGCAGTCCTGCGCGCCTGACCGTCATTGTCCGCGCGAGCGAAAGCCCAGGGCGGCGGAGTTGATGCAATAGCGCCGACCGGTCGGTCGGGGTCCGTCCGGAAAGACGTGCCCCAGGTGTGAATCGCAACAGGCACAACGCACTTCGGTCCGGCGCATGCCATGGCTGTCGTCGTCGTGCTCGACGACCGCGTCGGGCTTCAGGGGCTGCCAGTAGCTGGGCCAGCCGGAACCGGAATCGTATTTCGCCTCCGAAGCGAACAGCTCCGCACCACAGGCCGCGCACAGATAGACGCCAGCCTCGTGATGGTCCCAGAAGCGGCCGGTGAATGCCGGCTCGGTGGCCGAACAGCGGCACACGGCATACTGTTCGGGGCTGAGTTGCTGGCGCCATTCGGCGTCGGTCTTGTCCTTCGGGTTCATGTTTGGCGTCCGGCCGGAAGATCGCCGCATTGAGCGCGGGCGGGGCCTGTGCGATCTTACAGCCCCCCAGGATGCCCAGATGCCCATCGTGCGCCGCCGTCCCCTACGCCTGCTTTCCCGCTCGACCCTGTCTCTGGCGATCCTGGCCGGCCTGATTCCGTTGCCCTCTGCGGCCCAGGACTGCGCCGACGACGACCTGGAATGCCGGATCGACAAGCAGCGCTACGCGCTGTGCCGCAGCAACCGCCTGCTCGACTTCTACGTCCCCGGGCTCGGTCCGGCCAGCGACCGGGAGCGGTCCGAACTGGTGCTCGACGGTGACGATTTCGATATCGCCGATCGCGAGCGGGTCCGGATCGAGGGTGGCGTCGTCGCCCGTCGCGCCGACCAGCTGTTGCGCACCGAACGTCTGGACTACGACAGCAGCACCGGCGACTATGCGGCGCCGGAGCCGATGACCTACCAGGACAGCGGCCTGCTGCTGTCGGCCGGTTCCGGACGCGGCAACCTGAATGACAACTCCGCCGAACTGACCGACGTCCGCTACCAGTTCCTCAGCAGTCGCGGCAACGGCAGCGCCGAACGTATCCAGATCCTGGATCACGAGCGGGCGCGCATGGAGCAGATGGATTTTTCCACCTGCGACCTCGACCACCCGGACTGGCAGTTGCGAGCTCGCCGTATCGACATCGACCAAAGTACCGGTGTCGGCAAGGCACGCAATGCGACCCTGTACTTCCACGGCGTTCCCCTGCTGTACGTGCCGTACGGCGAGTTTCCGATCGACGACCGGCGCAAGTCGGGCTTGTTGTTGCCGTCGATCAGCCGCTCCAACAGCGGCGGCGTCGACTTCATGCTGCCGTACTACGTCAATCTCGCGCCAAACTACGATCTCACCCTGTATCCGCGCGTGATCACTTCGCGCGGCTATATGCTCGGCGCCGAGTTTCGCTATCTGCTCAGCAGCAACCATCAGGGCCAGGTATTCGGAACCTTCCTGCCCGACGACAAGGCATTCAACGGCGAAAACCGCGGCTACCTGGAGATCAAACACTTCAGTCGGATCAATGCCGACTGGTATGTCAGCACCGACATTCGCCAGGTCACCGATGATCGTTATTTCGAGGACTTCGGCGATTCACTGAGCATCGCCGCTACCAGCGTCCTGCCGTCCCGCGCCGGCCTGTACGGTCGTGGCGCCTGGTGGCGCGCGGCCGTAACCCTGGATGCCTACAAGATCACCGACCCGAACCTGCCGTCCCGGTTCGAGCCGTTCCGGCGCCTGCCCCGCATCACCTTCAATGCCCGCGAACAGATCGGCCTGGGACTGGTCGCCGGCGTCGACAGCGAACTGGTGCGTTTCAGCAAGAGCAGCCGACCCGAGGATGGCAGTCGCCTGGACATCTACCCGTACCTGGCACTTCCGATCGAGCGCGCCGGCTGGTTCCTGCGGCCGGAACTGGGCTGGCGGCAAACCGAGTACGACTACGACTTCGGCGAAGGCAACCGAGACGACAGCCGTGGCCTGCCGATCTTCAGTGTCGATGGCGGCCTGGTGTTCGAACGCGAGACACGTTGGCTCGGTCGCGATTGGCTGCACACGCTGGAACCGCGCGTGTTCTACCTGAACGTGCCCTATCACGATCAGGACGATCTTCCAGTATTCGACACCCAGGAGCTCACCTTCGGTGTCGGCCAGCTGTTCAGGACCAATCGTTTCGTCGGAGCCGACCGGCAAGGCGATGCCAACCAGGCCACGTTCGCAGTCACCAGCCGCCTGATCGAGGCCGTTGACGGCCGCGAGCGGCTGACCGCAACCCTGGGTCAGATCCGGTATTTCCGGCCACAGCGCGTGCAACTGCCTTGCGGGACCACGGCATGCCCGGCGACCGACTTTTCCGCTTCGGCCTATGTCGGCGAGATCAACCTGCGACTGAGCGATGACTGGTACGCCAGCGTCGGCGGCCAGTGGAATCCGGAAAGCAACCGCACCGATGTCTCCAGCTTTCGCATCCAGCATCGGCTTCCACGCGACGGCATCATCAACTTCACCTACCGCTATCGACGCAACTTCCTGGAACAGGTCGATACCTCGGCCCTGTATCCGTTGAACGAGCGTTGGCGTCTGATCGGCCGCTGGAACTGGTCGCTGCGCGACTCCTCGACCCTGGAGGCCATGGCCGGCATCGAGTTCGAGAGCTGCTGCTACGCCGTCCGCCTGCTCGGCCGCCAATACGTGCGCAACGCCGAGGGCGACAAGAACAACGCAATCTACCTGGAAATCGAGCTCAAGGGCCTGGGCAACCTGGGTCGCAAGTCCGAAGACCTGCTGCGTCGTGCTATCGTGGGCTACAACCGCTATGGCGAATAGTGTCTACCGGTCGAGCCGCGTTCACCTCCGGCTCAACCCTCAGCCGGCACCATCGCCGGGCCTGGAATCCCCTACCATGTCAGCGCTCATGATCACCTTGACCCGTTTACTCGTCCTGGCCGCACTCGTCTGTGCCGCATCCGCCCTCGCTCAGCCACTGACCACGCAGCCGCTGGACCGCGTCGTCGCCGTGGTCGAGGAGGAGGTCATCCTGCAAAGCGAACTGGACCGCGCCGTCGGCAACATCCTGGAACAGTACGCTGGCCGCAGCGACCAATTGCCGCCTCGCGACGTGCTCGCGCGGCAGGTCCTGGACCGGATCATTCTGATCAAGCTGCAAGCCCTGCGCGCAATGGACACCGGCATCCGGATCAGCGAGGTCGAAGTCGATGGCTCGATCGCAGGCCTCGCGCAACAGAATGGCATGACCCTGGACCAACTGCGCCACACCCTGCAGCAGGACGGCATGAGTTACGCCGAATTCCGCGAAACCATGCGCGATGAACTGCTGATCCAGCGCCTGCAGCAGCGATTCACCCAGAGTCGCGTCAGCGTCAGCGAAACCGAAATCGACAATCTGCTGGCTCGTGACAGCGGCGGCCAGCGTGTCGAGCTGCACCTGGGCCACATTCTTGTCGCCGTACCGGATGGCGCCGACGCCGAAACCATCCGGGTCGGTCAGGAAAAGGCCGAGGGCATACTGGAACTGATCCGCAACGGCAGCATGGATTTCAGCGCTGCCGCGATCCGCTATTCCAATGCGCCCAATGCGTTGGATGGCGGCGACCTGGGCTGGCGCGACGCGAACGAGATCCCGCCGGCCTTCGTCGAGCTGGTAACGTCGCTGCGCGCAGGCGACGTCACCCCGGCCGTACGCGGCCCGGCCGGCTTCCATATCCTCAAGTTGTACGATCGCCGCAGCGGCAGCCCGCGCATGGTCCGCGAGTTCAAGGCCCGGCACATTCTGATCCCGGTCGACGAGTTGACCAGCAATGATCAGGCCCGCGCCGAAGCCGAGCGCATTCGTCAGCAGCTCCTCGATGGCGCCGACTTCGCGACGCTCGCCCGCCAGTTCTCGCAGGATCACAACACTGCACCGCTTGGCGGCGACATGGGCTGGTTTCCGATCGACGGCTACGGCGGCGGTGTCGGCAGCGTCGTGAACCGATTGGCCGACAACGAAGTGTCCGAACCGTTCCAGACCGACGTCGGCTGGCATGTGCTGCAGCGCCTTGGCAGCCGGGAACAGGATGTCACCGAGAGCTACGAACGGCGTCAGGCGGCGGAACTGATCCGCAGCCGCAAGGCCGAAGAGGAATACGACCGGTTCCTGCGCCAGATTCGCGGTGAGGCCTACATCGAAAACCGCCTGACCGTAGAAGGCCCCTGACATCGCCGGTGTTCCGGGTACCCCAACCCGGGCCGAACCGGCAGTGACAGCGGCGAACCTGCAAGCCCGTCCTCTGGCGAAATCGTGATGCCGGTTGCTGCTCTGCCCCGTCTGGCGGTAACTCTGGGTGAACCGGCTGGCATAGGCCCTGAGCTGATGCTTCGGCTCGTGCACAGCGAACTGCCGGCCGACCTGATCGCGATCGGCGACCGGGCACTGTTGCAATCGGCCGCCGCCGAGCTTGGGATGCCGCTATCGATCCGCGACTATGCGCCGGACCAACGGGTCAGCCTGCGAGCCGCAGGCGAACTGCGCAGCCTGCATGTACCGCTAGCCGCGCCTGCGCAAGTCGGCCGGCTCGACCCCGGCAACGCCCAGGCCGTCGTCGCCGCGCTGGCCTGCGCGGCCGATGGCTGCACCGATGGCCGCTTCGATGCCCTGTTGACCCTGCCGGTACACAAGGGGGTGCTCAATGACGGCGGCATTGCCGGCTTCACCGGCCACACGGAATTCTTCGCCGAACGCACCGGCTCGTCGGTGCTGATGCTGTTGGTGGCCGGAACCCTGCGCGTGGCACTGGCCACCACGCACCTGCCGCTACGCGCGGTTGCCGACGCGATTACCACGCGAAGCTTGCAGCAGCGTCTGACCCTGCTGGACGCGGGATTGCGCAAAGACTTCGGCACATCTCAGCCGCGCGTAGCCGTGCTCGGCCTGAACCCGCATGCCGGTGAAAATGGGCATCTGGGTCGCGAAGAAATCGATGTAATCGCGCCCGCGCTGGGGGCCCTGCGCGCGCAAGGCCTGAACCTCGACGGACCGCTGGCTGCCGATACCGCCTTCGTCGCCGACCGCCGCGAACATTACGACGCCTACTTCGCCATGTATCACGACCAGGGACTGACCGTGCTCAAGGCGCTGGGCTTCGGCGCCGCGGTAAACATCACGCTCGGTCTGCCGTTCGTGCGCACGTCGGTGGACCATGGCGTCGCTCTGGATCTTGCCGGACGCGGCGTGGCCGATGCCGGCAGCGCATTCGCGGCCGCGCGCCTGGCGCTCGACATCGCCCACCGGCGCGAGATCCTGGGCTCGCTGCCGTCATGACAAGTGAGCAACGACATCGCCCGCGCAAACGCTTCGGCCAGCATTTTCTCCACGATGCCGGGGTGCTGAACCGGATCGTCGCGTCGGTCGCGCCGCGAGCCGATCAAGCACTGATCGAGATCGGACCCGGCGAAGGTGCACTGACCTTTCCGTTGCTCGAAGCCGGCGCAATCCTGACCGTCATCGAGCTGGACCGCGATCTTGCCGCCCGCCTGCGCAGCCTCGACCAGCCGCGTCTGAAGGTGATCGAGGCGGAC
>CAZFUH010000151.1:0-9900 GCA_964522235.1 uncultured Rhodanobacteraceae bacterium | reverse complement strand
CGTGAATCAGTTCGCCTTTCGCTGCCGCCATGCGGGTGAACATACCTCGCAATTGACTGTCGCTGGTTTCCTTGGCGACGTCCTGATAGAAGGACTGACTATCGCGACAGACCTGGACAAGATCGTGAAGCAGTTGTGCATTGCTGGTCATGGAGTTCTCCTGGTGAATTTTGGGGGGAGGGTGATCCGGCGATTCCAAGGATCAGCGTCGTAAGCCGCCGAAGACCAGGGAGGCGATGAACAGGATCAGAAAGACGAAAAACAGCACCTTTGCAATCCCGGTCGCTGCGCCGGCGATGCCGCCGAAACCCAGTGCGGCGGCAATCAGAGCGATGATGAAAAAGACGATGGCGTAGTAGAGCATGGCGTTCTCCTAGGCTGGTTGTCGGACAATCGTCGGACTGGTTGCCGTGATGGCGTCAGGGACGTTGACGCACGTGGCGTGCCAGACGCCATTTCGTCCGGCAGACGCGACTCTGGGCGGCCGAAGCGACGACACTCAACCCGGGAACGGCTGCAAGCTGCACGAAAAGACCAGGGCCGACTTGCACTGTGCACGGAAAGGTCGGCGCCCGACCGCAACCCTGGCGTCGGAGATTCACCTCCAGACGAGAACCGGATATCGTTGCCTGTGCCGTGCCGCCGGCGGATCGCGATCGTACGCTCGGGCTGGTGCCTGAGCCGCCTCGGGAGCAGCGGTTCCGCGCGGTGACGTTTACTCAACAGTTCGGAGTCCGTGTGACCAAGGCTCGCGTTTCACGCCGGTTTCGGCCTGGAGTGTTCCTGCTCCTGCTGCAGCTGTTGGCGATCTCCATCGTCGTTGCGGTGCCGTGGCTACTGAACAAGGGTCTGTTGCGACAGACCCTGGTCGCCCAGGATTGGGTGGTCCATGCAGCCGAAAACAAGAGTGCCGTCAGTGCTGTGAAAGCGACGGTCGGGGAGGTCGAGCGCAGTCTGCTCTGGCTGATTCTGGATCCGACCAGGGAGCATTTGCGCCTGCGCATCGAAAACGCTTATCACGACGCCCGTGCCCGGCTCGATCAGCTGTCGTTGAGCACGGCCGACAACGCCGAGCAACAGGCCCGGGTGGCGCAGTTGCAGGCACTGATCGAGGTTCATCGCGGTGACAGCGAGCGCATGCTTCGGTACCTGGACGCCGAGGAACCGACACTGGCGCGAGAGCTGATCGAAAACCCCGCGAACCGGGAACAGCTTGCAGCCATTGCTGCCGACCTGATTGCCGAGGAGGATCGAATTCTAGACCGTCGTCGGGTCGAGGCGATGGAGCAGCGGACGCAGATCGACTGGGCGGCAAACGGGATCGCCGTCGGCCAACTGATCCTGTTGGCGCTGATCGTGGCGCTTTCAGAGCAACAGCAGCGTAGACGCAGCCGTGCCGAAGAAATCAGCAGGATCATCCGCGAACGCGCCGACAGCATTCTGCGCACCTCGCGTGAACCGATCATCATGCTAGATGGGCAATTGCGCATCGAGTTGTGCAACCCGGCGTTCGAAAAGCTGTACGCCCCGGACCAGGTCAGCCTGATCGGACACGAACTGGCGGTGATCGGCGACGGCGCCTGGAACGATGCGACGTTGTTGCAACGGTTGCGTGATGTGCTGCAACTGGGTCGCGAGCTATGGGACTATGAGATCGAGCAGGACACGGCAATCGGCGGCGCCCGGCGCTTTGTCGTCAATGCCTGGTCGATTCCCGGCGAGCGTGGTCACGATCAACCGACATTGATCTTGACTGCTACCGATGTCACTGCCCGATACAACGCAGAGAGACAGATTCGCGAGCTCAACGAGCAACTTCGTGTCAGGGTCGAAGAGATTTCCGACATCAACCGCGAACTGGAGGCGTTCAGCTACTCGGTTTCGCACGATTTGCGCGCGCCGCTGCGCCACATCTCGGCGTTTGCCGGCAAGCTTGAGCACGAGCTGGATTTGCAACCGGAAGCAAAAGCGCATTCGCACTTGCGTGTGATCAGTGACTCTGCCCAGCGCATGGGCCGATTGATCGATGAACTGCTGCTGCATTCGCGGCTGGGCCGTGGGCAGATCAAGCGCGTCCCGGTGGCGATGTCGACCCTGGTCGAGCAGGTGCGGACCGAGCTTGCCGATGAGACGGCTGGACGCCGAGTCGACTGGCGAATCGGCAACCTGCCGGCGGTCAAGGGCGATCCGTCGATGCTGCGGCTGGTCTGGCAGAATCTGATCGGCAATGCGCTGAAGTATAGTAGTGGTCGCGATCCGGTGCTGATCGAGATCGAGGCCCTGCATGATCGCGAACGTGCCGAAATCGTCTTTCGTGTCAGCGACAATGGTGCCGGCTTCGACATGACCTATGTCGACAAGTTGTTCGGTGTGTTCCAGCGCCTGCATACCGATGCCGAGTTTCCCGGTACCGGAATCGGGCTGGCCAATGTTCGTCGCATTGTTGTTCGTCATGGCGGACGGGTCTGGGCCGAAGGCGAACCCGATCGTGGTGCTCGTTTCTACTTCAGCCTGCCGGATCAACCGTTGTCCGGGAACCCATCCGAAATCAACGAGGCCGATTCGTGAGCAAAAAAATCCGTACCATCCTGCTGGTCGAAGACAACCCGCTTGATGCCGAGCTGGCGTTGGACGCGTTGCGCGAGGCGCGTTTGGCAAACCCGGTGGTGCACGTTCGTGACGGCGCTGAGGCACTGGAATGGTTGTACGGGCGCGGTGCTCATGCCCGCCGACCCAGCGGCGATCCGGCTGTCGTTCTGCTCGATCTGAAAATGCCCCGGATGGACGGGTTCGAGGTTCTGCGCGAGATCCGCAGCAGCGACGAATTTCGTTGTTTGCCGGTCGTCATACTGTCTTCCTCGCGCGAGGAGAGCGATCTGGCGCGAAGCTGGGATCTCGGCGTCAATGCCTATGTCGTCAAGCCGGTCGATGTGCGACAGTTCTTCGAGGCGGTACAGACCCTGGGCCATTTCTGGGCAGTGCTCAATGAACCGATCGACGACGAGTGACAATACGATTCGTACCGTAGCGGTGGAAAACGGTTCGGGCGACAAGCTGCCGATCCCCGAGCAGATCCGCGTGCTGATGGTCGAGGACGATCCGCTTGATGCCGAACTCGTGCTTGACCGCCTGCGCGAGGACGGACTTTCGTTGGCGCCGAGAATCGTTGCCGACGAAGCCGGCTTCAAGCATGCTCTGCGCGACCACCGCCCGGACATCGTGCTCTCAGACCTGAGCCTGCCGGGTTTTTCCGGCGAGCGTGCGCTGAAGCTGCTGCGTGAGCGCGACCGGCGTCTGCCATTTGTGTTCGTGTCCGGCACCATCGGCGAAGAAGCGGCGGTCAAGGCGCTGCGAGGAGGCGCCACCGACTACATCCTGAAAAACAACATGGCTCGCCTGCCGACCGCGGTACGCCGGGCCTTGACCGAGGCTGCCGATCGCCGCGCTCGCGACGCAGCCGAGGACGGACTCGTGCGCAGCCAGCGCTTCGAGACCATGGCCATTCTGGCCGGCAGCCTGAGTCATGATCTGCGCAACATTCTGCAACCGGTGCTGATGGCCAGCCAGCTGATCGAGAACAAGGTCAAGCAGCCGGAGGTTGCGCGTATGTGCTCGATGATTCGGGACTGCTGCAACCAGGGTCTCGAGCTGGTTTCGGCGATGCTGGCTCTGGCCCGTGGAGGGGAGGGCGCGCGCAGCAATCGGATTCGACTGGCCGCCCTGCTAGAAGCCGTCGGGCTGCTGATCCGGCCAACGTTGCCGACCGGTGTCGAGCTGCGAATCGAGGAGATCGAGCCGGATCTTGAATTGCCCGGCAACGCCACGGAGCTGCAGCAATGCCTGCTGAATCTGGTGCTGAACGCCGCCCAGGCAATGCCCGATGGCGGTCAGGTCGGGGTGGCCGCCCGGGGCGTGGAGCTGGACGATGACTTTTTTGCCGAGGCTGAGTATCGGTCGGGTCCTTCCTATGTTCTGATCAGCGTTTCCGACGTTGGCATCGGAATGAACGCCGAGACCCTGTCGAAGCTGTTTACGCCGTTTTTTACCACCAAGCCCAGCGGCAATGGCCTGGGACTGGTGTCTTGTCGACGTTTCGTGGAAAAACATCGAGGAGTGATTCGCGTGCATAGCGAGCTGGGCAACGGCTCCCGCTTCGATCTGTACCTGCCGGCAGCTGCGCCAGGGGCCGATGAGCACGGGCCGGATGGCGACCGACCCGGACGTGGCCGTCCGGTGTTGGTGCTGTGCGATACTGGACCCCTGTGCCGCAGGCTGCTCGATCTCCTCGACATGCAAGGGTACGCACCAGTGCTTGCCGGTGGCGACAGCGAGGCCATTCGCCGGCTCGCCGAGAGTGGCGGCTTCAGCGCGGCGATCGTCGATGCCGAGCTGGCAGGCGACGATCCGGGTACAGCGCTGGATGCCTTGCGCAGGGCCGGTTTCGCGGGGGCGGTGATCGTGATCGAAGCGTCGGTCGAGTCGTCGAATTCAATCCCGGCCGATCTGCGCCTGAGCAAACCGCTGGACGAAAGCGAACTGGTCGTCAGGCTCGCAGAGCTGGTCAAGGCCAGCGAACCGAACGGAAACTGACTGAAACCTACATTTCACAGGGCCGGTTCATGACCGGCCGCTAAGCTTGGCGCCGATGAGCAGATCTCCGCAAGATTTTACTGGACTCAGGGTGTTGCTGGTCGACGACGACCGGAACGTTCTGCACACTTTCCGTATGGCGCTGGAAACGGCCGGCTATCGGGTCGGTTGTGCCGGCGACGGCCGAGCGGCCGTGCAGAAGCTGGCCGAATCGGTCTACGACCTGTGTTTTCTCGATCTTCGCCTGGGCGAAGAATCGGGGATGGAGCTGCTGCCGCGGCTGCGCCAGCTTGCACCATGGATGCGTGTGGTCATGGTCACAGGGGAAGGTTCGGTTTCGCTGGCGGTGGAAGCGATCAAGTCCGGCGCTGTCGACTTTCTGGTCAAGCCGTGTCCGCTCGAGGTTCTGGTCGGTACCGCTGCACGACAGGCGCGTACCCGTGCCCTTGAAATGCGCGTCGAGCAGCTGGAGTCCGGACAGCGTGACGAGAACGGCAATTTCGAACCGGAAAGCGCTTCGCCGGCGATGCAACGGGTGTTCGAGCTGGCTCGACAGGTCGCCGACACCGACGCGTCGGTACTGATACTCGGCGAAAGCGGAACCGGCAAAGGCGTTCTCGCCCGCGCCATTCATGATTGGAGCGGACGCGGAGAGCAGGCATTCGTGACCATCAACTGCCCCGGATTGTCCGGTGAGCTGATCGCCAGCGAGCTGTTCGGGCACATCCGCGGAGCATTTACCGGTGCCAATGAGAACAAGCTCGGCCGGGTCGATCAGGCCGATGGCGGCACCTTGTTCTTCGACGAGATTGGCGATTTTCCGATGACCATGCAGCCCAAGCTGCTGCGCTTCATCCAGGATCGGGAGTACGAACGGGTCGGCGATCCGATCACCCGCAAGGCCGATGTCCGGATCATCGCCGCAACCAACCATGACCTTTCGGCGATGGTTGCTGAAGGCAGTTTTCGCGAAGACCTGCTGTACCGGCTGAATGTCATCACCCTGGAGCTGCCGCCACTGCGTGAGCATGCCGAGGACATTCCCGATCTGGCGCAGCGGTTCCTGCTGCGTTTCGCCGGCAACTATCGCCGTCAAGCGCGCGAGTTCAGTCCTCAGGCTTTGGACTATCTAAGCAGATACGAGTGGCCGGGCAATATTCGCGAGCTTCAAAACGTGATCGAGCGGGCGACGATTCTGACCAAGGGCGAGGTCGTGCGGCCTGAGGAATTGGGGGTGGCTCAGGTCGCGGTCGCCGCCGGTAATGGGCGCTTGCGAGCCGGCGATCAGGTCAGCCTGGACGAGCTGGAACGCGCCCACATCGAGGCGACCCTCGAGCAGGCGAACTCACTGGATGCCGCTGCGAAGATCCTCGGCATCGACAGTTCGACCCTGTACCGCAAGCGCAAGCGCTACGGGTTCTAGTGTTCTTCTGCAGTAGACCGGGCTCAGGCTCCTAGACGATTTTTCTGACCCCGACACCGACCAGGAGCAGGGCGAGCAGGAACAGCACAACAAAAACGAAAAAGATGAACTTGGCGATGCCGACGGCAGCGCCGGCGATGCCGGTGAAGCCGAGCAGAGCGGCAATCAACGAAACCAGCAGAAAGAACAAAGCGGCTTTCAACATGGAAGTGTCTCCGGGTCTGGACGTGTTGGCTGCTCATGCAGGACGCATGCCAGATCCGGCTCGC
Organism: uncultured Rhodanobacteraceae bacterium; assembly: GCA_964522235.1. Classification (GTDB taxonomy): domain Bacteria; phylum Pseudomonadota; class Gammaproteobacteria; order Xanthomonadales; family UBA2363; genus Pseudofulvimonas. The sequence continues at coordinate 3,618 of CAZFUH010000151.1, read as the reverse complement.
AGGGGCCAGAGTCCAACTTGCTGAAAACATTGACCGCGTGTGGCCGCGCCTTTCCATCGGTGCGGGCATTCGGCATGATCGCGCCGTAGCCGGCTTGCAAATTGCGCGGGTGCTCAGCGCAGGATACGCATGCCGTGCCGGATCCGGCCGGTCCAGTACGGCGCGTCCAGGCTGTCCAGGCGCACCGTGCCGCCACTGGAGGGCGCGTGCACGAAACGGCCTTCGCCGACATAGATGCCAGCATGGGACAGGGTCCGCCCGTCGATTGCGAAGAACACCAGGTCACCGCTGACCAGGCCCGGCCGACGCACTGTCGGCCACGGCCCCTGCGCAATCTCGGCGACCGAGCGTGGCAGGCTGACGCCGGCGCCCTCGCGGAACACATAGCCGATCAGGCCGCTGCAATCGAAACCGCCGGCCGGGGTGTTGCCGCCGTAGCGGTACGGTGTGCCGACCAGGCCGATGGCCTGGATCGTGATGCTTTCGGCCAGGCGACTGGCGACCGGCGACAAGTGCGGCGCCTCGCGCACTCCTTTGCGTGCGCAGCCGGTCGCCAGTACGACGAATAGCAGCGACACCAGGCTGGCGCGCAGGACAGCGCTTCGATTCGGCGGATCCTGGTGCCTCCGGGGCGGCACCCGGGCGAGAGAGGGTTTCGGCATCGGCACAAACCTTGCCGGTCGCAGCCGCTGCCGTCAACTGCCGGCGCACGACCAGTTGCGGTCGATCACTGAGCAAGATGGGCCCGGTACTTTCGCGACACGACACGGGCGCGGCGCTACCATAGGCGATCGTAAACGACAGCGGAAGATGTCATGCAGGTTGCCAAGGATCGGGTCGTGCGCTTTCACTATGTGCTCAGCGATGCGGCCGGAGTTCCGATCGAGAATTCACATGGTGACTCGCCCTTGGCAGTGCTCTGGGGGCACGGCGGCCTGATCCCGGGCGTGGAGCGGGCGCTTGAAGGTCGGGTTGCGGGCGATCGCCTCGAGATCGTCGTAGCACCCGACGAGGGTTATGGCGAGCGCCGACAGGACCTGGTGCAACGCTTGTCGAAGAAATACTTTCCTCAGCCGGACAAGCTCAAGCCCGGCATGATCGTCGAGGTACGGACCGAGCGCGGCCCGCGTGCGGTCACCGTGCTCAAGGTCGGCATGAGCGTGATCGATGTCGACGGCAATCACCCGCTGGCTGGTCAGACCTTGCATTTCGCCGTCGAAGTCGTCGAGGTCCGCGAGGCCAGCAAAGAAGAGATCGAGCACGGGCACGTCCACGGCGATGGCGGCATCGAGCATTGATCTGGAACCGATCCGGCCCGGTCGCGAACGCGCTGTTGGCCATCACCGTCCATCTTGGCAACGGAGCACGATAGCGCATGAGCCGCCGACTGAACCCCTGGGCCGCCCTGCTGATTTCACTGCTGCTGGTCGCAGCGGTAGCGGTGTTCGGCAGCCGCTTTGCCCCCGGCGAGTGGTACCAGGCGCTGGCGAAACCAGTTTGGACGCCGCCGGACTGGTTGTTCGGACCCGCCTGGACCTTGCTGTATGCCCTGATGGCCCTGGCCGCATGGAAGGTCTGGATCGCTGCGCGCAGAATCGACCTGGCTCTCGCCGTCTATGCCGCGCAACTGCTGCTCAACGCGAGCTGGTCGTGGTTGTTCTTCGGTTTGCAACGTGTCGACCTGGCGCTGGCCGACATCGTTGCTTTATGGTTGTTGATCATCGTCACGATCGTGCTGTTTCGTCGCCGCGACCGGCTGGCTTCGATGCTGTTGTGGCCGTACCTGGCCTGGGTTACCTACGCGGCAGCATTGACCTTTGAGATCTGGCGCCTGAATGCGTAGTCATTCCGACAGCAGTTCCTCGGCAGCGCTGCGGCAGACAATGCCATCGGGTTCGTTGCGACAGGCCTCGCGAATCCCCTCGCAACCGGCCATGCCGGCGGCGCGGCTCATTTCCAGCAACGGCCCGGCAATCGCTTCGGCCTGACCGACGCTCTCGCGGCGAAGTTCGGCCAGCCCAGCCTCGACCTGATTCTTGCAGGCGCGAAATACGCGGTCGGCCTTGCTGCCGCATGCGGCCAGGCCGGCGAGCAGGGCAAGCAGACAGAGCAGGGCACAGCGGTGCGAGCAATTCATGGGCGTCTCCTCCGTGGGAGACCGGAGTATGGCGGACACGGCAGTCTTCGGCATCTGTACGATCGAACGGCGAAGCGACCGCAGGGGCTGGGACGGCTCGACGGGGAAAGGAACGCTGGGCGCTGGCCGACACAGGTGCCGGGCTACAATTCACCGATGATCGAAACCAAGCACGATGTCCTGATCGTCGGCGGCGGCATCATCGGCCTCGCCTGCGCCCATGCCTTGATCAATAGCGGCCGCCAGGTCACCGTGATCGAACGCGGCGGCATCGCCGGGGCCGCCTCGCACGGCAATTGCGGTACGCTGACGCCGTCCCATGCGGCACCGCTGCCAATGCCCGGACAGCCGATGCGGGCTCTGCGCTGGATGCTTCAGGGCGATGCGCCGTTGTACATCAAGCCGCGCTGGGATCCTGCGCTGTGGGCATGGCTGCTGGCCTCGCTGCGGCGCTGCAACCGCGACGATTTCGAGCGCGGCGCGGTCGTCAAGGCGACTTTGCTGCTGGCCTCGCGTCAGCGCATCCAGGACTGGATCGAGGCCGAAGCCATGGACTGCGGCTTCGAGCCTCGCGGCACCTTGTACGTGTTTCGCGACCGGCAGGCGCTGGCGCGGGCGCGCTGGCATGAAGACATCCTGGCGCGAGTGGGGGTCGAGGTCGAGCGCAAGAACGCAGCCGAGCTGGCGCTGCTCGAGCCGGCATTGAACGACAGCGTCGTCGGCGCCTTTTTTCACCCACAGGACGCCCATCTGCGTCCCGACCACTTTGCTGCGGAGCTGGCGCGGGTGGTACGAGCCGGCGGTGGAGTGATTCACGAACAGTCCGAGGTGGATGGATTCGTCTGCGCTGGCGACGCGGTGACCGGCGTCCGAATCGGCGGCGAGCCGGTTGGCGCCGAAGCGATCGTGCTCGCGGCCGGTACCTGGTCGCCGACGTTGGCGCGCGAGCTGCGGCTGCGCCTGCCGATTCAGCCCGGCAAGGGCTACTCGATCACCTATAGCCGGCCACCCCTGGCACCATCGATTCCACTGGTGTTGGACGAGCGCAGTGTCTGTGTGACTGCTTGGGCGGACGGTTTCCGGCTCGGCAGCACGATGGAGTTTTCCGGATTCGACGACAGCTTGAATCGACTGCGCCTGGACGCGCTGCGCCGTGCCGCAGCCGAGTATCTGCGTCAGCCGGAAGGTCCGCAGCTGCAGCAGGAATGGTATGGCTGGCGGCCGATGACGCCGGACGATCTGCCGATCATCGGCCCGGTCAAACGTCGGCCCGGCCTATGGCTGGCGACCGGCCACGGCATGCTCGGCGTCACTTTGTCGGCGATCACCGGCGAGATCATCGCGGCCCAGCTGACTGGGCGTGCGCCACCGGTCAAGGCCGAAGCGCTTGCGCCGGAACGCTTCGGTTGACGTGGTAGCTGCCCAATAGTGTAGTGCGTCGCTCTTGGCGGCCCTTTCTTAAGCCCCCCAATCCGTTCTCG
>CAZFUH010000150.1:0-9915 GCA_964522235.1 uncultured Rhodanobacteraceae bacterium | reverse complement strand
TGTCGCGCTGGACCATCGATGCCGGTGGTGGCAGCGCCAGTGGCGGTGGCATCGAGTTGCGCGGTGCAACCCTCGGTCAGCCCGATGCCGGCAGCGCATCGGCCGGCTCGCTGGTACTGCATGCCGGGTTCTGGTCCGGACACTCGCCTGTGGTCACCGACCGGATTTTCGCCAACGATTTCGAGTTGCCCTGATCGGCAGCGCCAAGCCGCATCTGCGGTTTGGCGTTGCAACCATGGAGGTTTCGACCATGAAGGTTCCATTCCTGATCTGCACCGCTGTGCTGGTGGCGACGCAGACCGCACCAGCGGTCGCGCAACCGGTTTCGCTCAGTCTTGATCCGGAAAACATTGCCGGCACGACCATGCAGCTGCCGCGCGGCTGGCGCCGGCAGCAGGACGACTACAGCCTGATCCTGAGCGAGAACGACAGCGATACCTCGCCGGTGCTGATGCTGATCGCGGTCAGCGTGCCGGCGGGCGTGAATCTGGAGCCGGCTCAGATCGCCGACCAGGTGCTGACCGAGATGGATCTGGCCCGGCACGGGATTGCCGAGCAGCGCGTCGAGCAACGCCAACTCGACAGCGCGCTGTATCGCCTGTATCGGCTCGATCACGAGCGCCATCGCGGCTATCTGGCCAGCTTCACCTACACCGATGCCAAGGCCGGCGCCCTGATCCACATGATGTTCTCGGCCCTGGAGCAGCGCTTCGTCGAACTCGGCGGGCCGATGCTGCCCTTGGTCGTGTTCGGCGGGCTCGATGTCGGTGTACTGGACGCGGACAATACACCGGCGTCGGTGGCTTCGACCGGTGACTGCGATGGCACGACCAGCATCGAGGTCTGCCTGGCCGAGCGCTGGTTCGGTCCCGGCGGCCAGCATTCCGTCGGTAGCACCGGCAGCATCACCGCGCCGTACCTGAGCGAGTGCGAGCGACGTCAACGTTCGGCGCGCACGGCCAACGAAACTGCGGCTGCGACCACATACTGCAACCAGGTCTACGCGATTGCGAGCCGCATTTCCGCCATGAACCACCGCACCAACATGTCGATCGCCCACAACATCGGCGGCGGCTGGTGCTACCGCGGCGAGTCGGGTTGTTATTGAACTCGGCAGCACACCCGCTGCTTCCGGAGCTGAATCCGAAACCGGGCAGCTTCGGGATCTCCGCGGACCTGGCCGACATCGCCTGACCATATTCTCAACCGCTATCCGGGTGGAGAGAGTCGTCGTGCGGCAAGCCGATGCGGATTCTGCCCAGCGCGCTATCATGGCCACCGTGGTCACAGCGGGCGAGGGCGGTGCCGGCCATGGCATGCAGCAGGCGTTGGACTACGCGACCACGTTGGAGGTGCCGTTCGTGTTTGAAGCTCTCTCGCGGCAAGCATTGGCACCCCGTCTGGACCTTGCGGCCTGAATATGGCCCGTTCGGCGGCCGACCTGACGCCTCACAAGGCGCTGATCTGGCGAGTGGTCCACCGCGACAACCTGCTGTGGATACTTGATCATGGCCTGCATTGCGCGAACGGCAGTCCACAGGATCCGACATACGTGCAGATCGGTCTGCCGGACCTGATCGCACAGCGGCGCGAGCGGGAGGTGCCGGTGCCTCCGGGCGGCAACCTGTCGGACTACGTGCCGTTCTACTTCACGCCGTTCTCACCAATGGTCCTGCGGATCATAACTGGGAAGGAAGTTCTTCCGCGGCCCCGAGACGAGCTCTGCTTCCTGGTCACCAGCCTCCATCATCTCGCCGCGCAAGACATTCCCTTCGTTTTCGCCGACCGTCACGCCTATCTAGCCGCGGCGACATTCCACCGCGACGTGGCGGACCTCCCTTCGCTGTGCTGGGCTGCTTGGCAGGCGCGGAAATTTGCACGGAATCCCGACGATCCCGAGGCCTTCGAGCGCTACCAGGCGGAGGCGCTGGTCTATGGCCACCTGCCACTGTGCGGGCTGCAGGGCATCATTTGCTACGATTCAGCGACACATGACACGATTGCAGATCTGATGGCAGGCCGCGAGCTTGACCTCAGGCTCTTACAGAGACCAGAGTGGTACTTCTGATGATCCGCTACACCGAAGGCAACCTGCTCGAATCTGGCGCCGAGGCCCTGGTTAACACGGTCAACACCGTGGGTGTGATGGGCAAGGGCATTGCGCTGATGTTCAAGGAGCGCTTTCCCGACAACTATCGTCGTTACCGTACGGCTTGCAAGGACGGTGAACTTCGCGTCGGACGCCTGTTCATCACCGAACCCAATGAGCTCGGCGGGCCGCGCTGGGTGGTGAACTTCCCGACCAAACAGGACTGGCGCGCTCCCTCACGCATCGAGTGGGTGCGCGAGGGTTTGGTCGAGTTGCGCCGCTTCCTGAACGAGCACCAGGTGCGTTCGGTGGCGATCCCGCCACTGGGGGCTGGAAACGGCGGCCTTGAGTGGACCAGCGTCAGAGCCGAGATTGAGTGCGCCATGGAGGGTCTCGTTGGGATCGACGTAATCGTCTACCAGCCCAGTGCCCGGTACCAGAATGTCTCCAAGCGCAGCGGCGTGCTCACCCTCACGCCCGCCCGCGCGCTGGTCACCGAACTGGTACGCCGGTACTCCGTGCTGGGTTTCGAGTGCAGTCTGTTGGAGATCCAGAAGCTGGCCTGGCTGTTGGAGCGGGCAATTCGCTTACGCGACCTACCAGACCCTCTGGACCTGCGTTTTGTAGCTGACCGCTATGGGCCGTACGCCCATCGCCTGGACCGCCTGCTCGACAGCCTGGACGGCAGCTACCTCCATTGTGGCAAGCGCCTCGCAGATGCCGGCCCACAGGATGCCATTTGGGTCGAGCCGAACCAGCGTCAGCGCCTCGCAGCCTATCTGGCGGGCAGTGAGGCGGCGCCCTACCGCGACGCGCTGGAACAGGTGGCGACAGTGATCGACGGCTTCCAGTCACCTTTCGGCTTGGAACTGCTGGCGACGGTCGATTGGCTGGTCACTCGAGAGGACGTCGCACCGGAGGTCAAGGCCGTGCGGGCGAGTCTTGCGCACTGGCCCGCGGGCGTGGCCTACGGCGAGCGCAAATCCAGGTTGTTCGATGAGCGTGTGATCGGTCTCGCGCTTAACGCGCTGCGTTCGCTGCACGGGTGTGCGGTGCCTCACTAGGCCATCAAGTGATGGAGATTCCGGGTCAGTACCGCTGGTGGACTTCGCAGGTTGATGCTCTCGGCTCCTACTGCGGGGCGGCTCGATCGCCTTGTGCGAGATTCGGTCTGTGATCGACCAATGGTTGGAGACGGTAGCGGGTCGGGGTTGCCAAGAAAAAAGACCGGCGACGGCAAGGCCGTCGCCGGCGAGGGTGGTCCGGTCGCGCAGTGACCGGACCGAGAGCACTCAGTCCAAGCCGTTGGCGAAGATGCGATCGAAGTCGCCGCTGGTCGGGATAGTCGCTGCGGTGCCGTTGTTGGCCGGAACCGGGTCGATGGCGGCGCTGCTGCTGCCGTGCTGGCTGATCAGGGTCACCTGGCCGCTGGGCTGGCTGCCAGTCCAGCTTGCATACAGTTCGATCTCGAACGGTGCCAGGTTGCCGATCGCACCAACCGCAGACTGGTTGCTCAGCGTCAGTTCGCGTCCGCCCAGGCCGATCATCGGCAGGCCGTCACAGGCGCCGCCGCTGCGCCGGCAGGTCCAGCTGTCGATGCTGTATCCGCTGGGCAGGGTCAGGTAGGTCTGCATGTCGTTGGCCAGGCTCGGGCCGAGATTGCGGTAGCGGGCGAACACGCGCAGGCGGCCGGGTTCGAAGCGGACTGCCTCGACGTGTTCGGCGTACAGGTCGGCGTCGAGCTCGATTGCCTGGCTGTAGTGCACCTGATCGTTGCTCGGATCCGGGTCGGCCGGTGTGCTCAGGCCAAGCGGAATCCAGACCGAGGCGTCGATGTCCAGGGTTTCGCCGCCGCTGGCCAGTTCATCGACGGTGCCGGACACGGTGATCGTCGCGCTGCCGCCGGCTGCCAGATTCAGCGTCGGCTCGATTGGCGGAAAGCAGATCAGGCCGGTGCAACTGCTCGGCGGCAGCGTGCAGCTGGAACCGCCGCTGGCGCTGCAGCCCCAGGTGACGAGGCGCAACCGTCCACCGACCTGTGACGGCAGCACGGCATTGAACGGTACGCCGGTGACCGCTGCCGGCCCCTGATTGCTGACCGTGAACGGGATCGTTGTGAACGACCCGCCGACCAGGCGCGCGGGCGGCGTGACCGCCACGGAAAGATCGGCGATTGCGGGTGGAGTTTCGCTGCAGCTGAGATCCAGCGACCAGTCATTGAGCGTGCCGACATCGCCGCCGGCCAGGTCGCGTACGGTCAGTTCCCAGAGGCCGGTCGTGCTGGCGCCATTGCTGCCGGTGCCGTGACGTCCGATCAGCGCCGCGAGCGATTGGCTCGGACGCACCACGCCGGCGATTGCGGCACCGTCGGGCACCAGGTTGCAGGCATCGTCGGCCTTGAATTCGCCATCACCATCGAAGGTCGCCAGGACATGGTCGCCAGTGCACGAGCCGGCACTGCCGCCGCTGCCGTTGTGCGGACGATCAAGCAGGTTGACGAAGCCGGGCGCGCTGCCGATGACGATCTGGCCGTTCGGGTCGCGCAGGGTCACGCGCAGGTCGCCGACCCAGGTGTGGCTGATGTCGACCCCGACGCGCACCGAGCGAATGTAGTTGCAGGTGTCGCCGGGCGGGAAGTACTGCAACGGAAGGGTGCTGGTGACGCCGCCGCTGTGATTGTCCGGAATCGCCGCCGAGCAGTTTGTTGCCAGACCGACGCTGGAGCAGCGCACGCCAGGCAGAGTCGGCTGGCTGGCATGGATGATGAAGTTTACGTTCGCCAGCGTCTGTGCCAGGTGGTTCCAACTGTTGACCTGGCGGATGCCGCCGACACGCAGGCGCACGGTGTGGCTGTTGCCGGCGGTGTTCGGCGCGTAGCCGCGCATGCGCACGACATCGCCGTTGCCGATCAGGGCCGGTGCTGTGGTCCATGGACCGAAGTTGATCTGCATTTCGCCGTCGCGGACGCTGATCGGCACCTGCACGTCATTGCTCAGTCCGGTGATCGTCTGCCAGGTGCTGGTCGCGGCCTGGTTCGGATGCACATTGGCTGCCGGGAACGAGATCGGGCCGGGATTCAGAACGAGAGACCAATTGCTGCCGGCCGAATGCGCGAGGTAGCGGCGAAGCAGCGGGCGGGTGCGAGTGACCGATGAACCGCCGCTGGCGCGGGTGTAGCGGTTTACCGCAAACAGCGCGCGCTCGTTCTGCTGCACGATCAGGTCGCCGGCGGCGAAACGTGCGAGCTGACCGGACGGCGTCGCGACGCCGCTGGTCAGCTCCACAGCGAAGACTTCGGCGCCATCGTTGCCATGGCCGAGCAGCGACAGCACGGCGTGGTTGTCCTCGTGGGTACGAACCAAAAGGCTGATGCTGCGGCCGTTACCCAGCAGGCTGGAGCCGCCAGCGTGATAGTTTGCGGTGAAGTATTGGTTGGTCCAGATTCGGCCCTGACTCAATGAAGTGGGATTGGAGTGGACCCAGCGCTCCAGCGTCGATACGGGACTGGCCATATACAGAAGCTGATCGGCGAACAACTGCAACTCGCCGTTCGGCAGTCGGCTGAAGTATGGCGATCCGGTGCCGGTGCGGCCGTTTCTCGCAAACCATAGGGTGCCGGTGGAGCCGTCCGGGTTGAAAAGCGCGTAGCGCCCATGGGTAGCGAATCCCACTTGATCGCTGAGATCCCGGCTGATCAGCGCAAAGAAGCTCAGATCCGGTTGGCCAGCGATCGCTGTGACCATTGGAGGGTTGGCGTTGCCGTCACTGAAAACACTCACGCGAACGCCGTTGTTGCCGAATCCGGCGACGAGCTGACCCTGGGCGTCGAGCCGGGCCAGGAAGTAGCCGGGATTGCGTTCGTTGTTGGGCTGGCCGACGTCCTGGTCGATGTAGCTGCCGCCGATGACGATGCTGCCGTCGGCCAGTTGCTCCAGAGCCGTGCAGTCGATGTCGCCGAGTCCGAGCGCAATTCTGCGCCAGCCCTGACCGCCGATCTCACCGAACGACAGATCCGGCACCAGGCCGGCAGTCAGTCGGCCGACCACGGCGCGATGGCCGTTGAACAGGCCGCCCGTGCCGGTATGGCCGCCGCAGTACAGCACCTCGCCGCTGGGCAGAGTCAGCACGCGATTGATCCAACCCTGTTCGACGCCCGGTGCGAAGTTGTGGATCCACAAGCCGTTGATGAAGCTGCCAGCATTGATCGGGGTGCCGAGTTCATTGAGCAGGCCGAGCAGGGGCGCGGCGCTGGTATTGCCGGCGTTGTGGAACACCTGGCGACCGGCCAGCAGCAGCCGCTCGTTCGGCAGTTCGGCAATCCGGTGCGCGATGTGATCGACATTGCTGCCGGCCTGGAACGGGTCGAACACGAGTCCGCCGCTGCCGAAGCTGGGGTCGGGCGTGCCCGGTTGGGCCGCGGCCGGGGCTGCGGACAGCAGGGCCAGCGCGAGGCTGGTCAGAATGGGGAGAACAAGGATGCGCATGGAACACTCCGAATTCAGGGTGAGTGCCCGACTATTGCCAGCGCCGTGCCAAGCGGGCGCTAACGCGGTGCTGACTAGCCCTTTGCTGGTGTCGTCCCACCTGTTCCGGCTTTCGGGTTCGTCTTCCCGAACCGCGCGTGCGTTGGCAGGTCGGTCTGGTTCGCCTTGGCGAACCGTTCGATCAACACTTGCCCGATCGCCGCTCGCGAAATCGCAGCCGTTGCTGACCGATGCCGAGTTCGAAATCGCCGGAGATCGCCTGGCGCAGAATGCGCCGGCCATTGATCCGGGTGCCGTTGGTCGAATCCAGGTCGATCACAACCAGGCCGCCGGTCTCCATCACCTCCAGCTCGACATGCTGACGGCTGACCGAAGGGCAGGGCAGGCAGATCGCACACTGCTGATCGCGGCCGATCCGATGCCGACCGGGACCGAGCAGCCAGCGTTGACCGGCGGTTCCCTCGGCGCTGGGTGTCTCGACCTGGTAGCCCCGATTGTCTGGCGATCGGGGTAGCACCGAGGACGCATCGAGCTGAGCGGCCGGCGCTTCGGGCTGCTTCATTGCGGGATTGTCGGAACTCATCACCGGCGCGAAGCAAGCCCGATACCAGGCCGGCCGGACGACATTTGCAGCCACGGCGGAGCAACGACGCGGCTGCGGTGGCATGGCAGCGTCAGCGATGACGGCTGGGCGCTCTATACTTGCCCGCACTGCGCGATATCAGGTGTTGGTGTGCTGCATAGTTGCCGAGCGATGTGCCGCTCCATTGGTGCGATGGTGGTTCCTCTGCCGGTGGCTGGACGGGCCTCGCCGAGGTCGAAGTCGGTGCCTGCCTGACCATGCGTCGCGATTAAGCCAGGAGGACCCCGTGAGCGATATCGAGCCGACTCGCCAAGATCCGGCCACCGGTCGGGGCACACTGCGTCAGCGCACCGACGAGATCGAGTTGATTATCTCCAGCCTCACCATGGTCGCCCTGTTTGCGCTGCCGGGCTGGCTGTTCGAGCGCTTTGCCGAGTCGTTCACGCATCTTTCCGTGGTAGCGGCCATTGCCAGCGGCTCCGGCGTCGTCGTCGCGACCGGACTTTGCTATGGCCTGGGTATTGGTTTTCTGGTGCATCTGCTGACCCGTGCCTATTGGGTCGGTCTGATCGGGGTGCGCACTGCGTTCCCCGGTGGCATCGACTGGCGACGTACACCTGGAATCGGCCCGCTGACCCGCGAGCGGCATCAACGTCGATTGCCGGATATTGACACCGCCATCGAGCGCGCCGACCGTCTGGCTTCGTCGCTGTTTGCGGTCATCAGCGTCGTCGCGCTGACCCTTGCATGGATCGGTCTGCTGCTGATCGTCACCACCGTGGTCGCCGGTACCATCGGCGAACGCTTCGGCATGATCAATGCCGCGATCGGGCGTGCCGCGCTAGCCGTGCTGATTCTGCTGATCGCCGTGCCGTTGCTGCTGGCGCTGCTCGACGCCGGACTGTTGGCGCGATGGCCATCTCTGCAGCGCAGCCGCGTTCTGACCGGCGCGGTTGCGACCCTGGCCTGGTTGCAGGCCCGCCTGTACCCGCAGCGCCTGGTGTTGCCGGTGCAGCTCACCTTGCAGAGCAATACCCGACCGCTGCTGCTGCTCACCATGTTGCTGGCGGCCCTGGTGACAATGCTCTGGATTGGCCAAGGCAGCGCCAACCGGGCGATCCGCTTTACCCTGTCGCAGGAATTCAGTCACCTCACAGGGAGCGATCTGAGCAACCCCGGTGTCTTCGTCAGCAGCTACTACGAGGACCTGCGCAGCGAACGCGATCGCCTGCGGCCCTGGCCGTTGTTGCGCAGTTTTGAGCAGCGCGGCGCGTTCGTGCAGGTGTTTCTTCCGTACTACCCGTTGCGCGACAACCCCCTGCTCGATGACCTGTGTCGGTCGAACTCGATCGACCGAGGTGCCGCCTGTCTGAAGCAGATCTGGTCCGTTCAGCTTGCCGAAGGTGATCCGGAAGACACCGTGTTCGTTGCCGCCGAACGCATGGACCTGAACATGCGCGGCGTGCTTGCCGTGCTGCCGCTAGACGGACTTGCGCCGGGTCTGCATGAGCTGCACGTGACCTGGAACCCCACACCCGCAGCCGATGGGGTCGCAAGCGACGATCGCTACGTCTCGACCCGACAAGACTACCGGATACCGTTCCTGTTTACGCCCGACTATGAGTTGAATCTGCCGGAGCAGGAGCCGGAGCCGGATACGAAACCGCTTGCCGAGCCGACGCCGGCAGTCCCGTTGTGATCGTCGACGTGCCGCGATCGCGCATTCAAGGATTCGAATCCGGCGAAGAACATCGCTGTTGCTGATCCCGATGACGCCGGGGATCTGGAGCTGTGGTCGCCGCGTCGTCAATCGAAGCCGTTCTCGAACAGCGTTCCGACGCCGAACAGCGTCAAGGTGTGCGGCGAGACCGGATCGTTGCTGTCGATGTTCAGGCTCGCGGCCATCGCACCGTGGGTGGTCGGGGCGAACACATAGGCAAGCGTGCAATCGTCACCCGGCGCCAGGATCAGCGGCATGACACCCGGACAACTGCCGCCGGGAGTCGCGAAGAACGGAAGGGACGGCGCGCCGATCGCATGAATGCTCAGATTCGCAGTGCCGATGTTGCTCAGCATCACCAGTACCGTAGGCGAGGTCGCGGCAATGTCGACGTCGCCGAAATCGACCGTGTCCGGATCGACGTCGAGGATCGGACTGCCGGTGACCAGTGCATTCAGTCGGATCATCAGATTGCCGTCGTCGGTACCACCGAAGACACCCTGGCTCACCGTGGTGACTGGCAACTGGGCGAGGTGGAGTGCGTTTGGATCGACCGGCACGCCGTTCGCGCTACCGGCAATGAAGCTGTGCAGCGCCGGTGGGTAGGGAATCACGGCGTCGGTGCCATCGCGATCCAGGCTGCCGACCAGGACCTGGCCACTGTAGCTGGCGATCGCTCCAGCAAAGAACCGTTGGCCGACAGGAAACGTGACCGGCGTCGACAAGGTGTAGGTAGTGAACGTGTTGGCTCCGCTGCCGGCAACCGTCCCGGCGACCGATGCGAGGACGAACGCGTCGGAGGGATCGCCATCCTGGTTTGGATCGCTCCAGACGTAGACGGTGATTGGTGCGCCATTGGCGATATTGCTGGACGCGAGTCCGCCACCAAAGGCAATGCGAACCGCCGTGATCGTCTCCAGGCCGGGTTCGGCGACGAATCGGTTCAACCAGGCCAGCGAGTTGCTTCCGGAGGCTTGGATGCCGACGCCCATTTCCTTGAGGCCATCATCGAGCCGGTATTCGTCCACGGCCAGGGCGA
>CAZFUH010000149.1:0-9988 GCA_964522235.1 uncultured Rhodanobacteraceae bacterium | reverse complement strand
GCAAGTCGCCATCGGCGCGCAGGTAGGCGATGCGTTCGATCAGGCCCAGGGCCTGGCCGTCGCCACGTCCACGACCATGGGTACTCAGTTCCAGCCCATCGGCAGCGGCGATCATCGCCGCGATCGGCGCTCCGCCGACGTCGCGGACCGGGCGCCGCGCAACACCGCGCAGATCGCGCTCGATCACGGCCAGGCTTCGCCCGAGTGCGGCCAGATCGCGTTCGCGGGCATCCAGGGCGGTATAGGTACTGGTGACCGCGCTCAGACCGGCATAGCTGATCGCAGCCATGGTCGAGAAGATCGCCAGCGCGACCAGCAACTCGATCAGCGAAAACGCCTGTTGCCGAACCGGGTTTCTTGGACCGTCGCCATCAGCCGAAGCTCGCCGACTCGACGGCAAGGCGCTGCGATTCGCGATGCCGGCGCCGACACGTGTGCGCTGGGGCGTCGGCTGCGGATACGACCGGAAACGGATCATGGCCGTCCCGCAAACCCGGCCAGGCGCACGCGGACGTCGGCGCGCGCCGGATCCAGGGCGACGGCGACGTCGATGCGACGGATGCCCGGCAGGTCGGTGTCAGCGATGCTGGCACGCCAATAGAACTCGCGCCCGCCCTGGCGCTGCTGCCCTTCGCGTCGACCGGCCGCCGGCAACGGCTCGGTCAGCCGGATCTCGGCCAGAACATTGGCGGCGACGGCGCCGGCAAACAGCACCTGCTCGCGATGTGCGGCGGCGTCGATCGCCAGAGCAGCGCTGCGGCTGAGCGCGAACAATGCCAGAGCCAGCACCGCAAGTGCGATCAGAACTTCCAGTAGAGAGAAGCCTTTAGCGTGCATTTCTCGTGTTCAATCGAGACAAGTGACGGTGACCAGTGCAACGCTCAGCGCAGCCCCGGACAGGGTTGGAAAACCAGCTTGCTGACGGTAGCGCGAAGCGCCGGACACTGCCGCGGCGCGATCAGCGCAGCGGCCGCCAGTCACGGCCATCATCGCTCACTTCGACCCGAGCGACTGCGTCGGCACCGGTCGAGACCCGGGCCTGCTGCTGGCCGGCGTGCAAGAAGCGCACGTCCAGCGCCGACAACTCGCCGCTCGGCCAGCACAGCGCCTGCGGCTCGACCTCATCGATCGGCAGCGCCGGCAGCTCGCGCCCAGCCAGCGACAGCGAAACACCTTCGACGCGACGGGGATGAAAGCGATGCTGCGACCCGAACGGCAGCCAACCATCGTGGTCGGCCAGGCTGAAGCCATAGCCGCCGGCGACCAGATGCAAACCCAGTTCGCGCCCCGACAGTTCGGCCTGCTCACAGACCAGCACCAGCAGACCGGCCAGCCGCTCGGCCTCGCGCACGGCTCGGCGCTGATCCAGCTGCGGCAGCGAGATCACCAGCACCCCGACCATCACCGACAGGATCACCACCACCACGAGCACTTCGATCAGCGTGAAGCCATGCACCTTGCGCGCCTGCGTGGGATCGCGCGCGTGTGGCATCGAGCGTTCTGCTGCTCCGTGCCATCGACCGGCGCCGCCCGGTCGCGACCTGAGGCCTGACACCGGAGATGCGAAACCCGATCCCGGCGCGCGGCGCCGGCGCATCAGGAATCCCAGTTGCCGATCTCGGCGTTATAGCCCTCGCCGCCGGGCTGGCCGTCCTTGCCCAGCGAATAGACATCGAACTCGCCTTTCCGGCCCGGCGACAGATACTGGTAGGGATTGCCCCAGGGATCCCGCGGCAATCGCTCCAGGTAGCCGCCTTCCTTCCAGTTCGGCGCCGGCGGTGCACCGCCCGGGCGCTGGACCAGGGCTTCCAGACCCTGCTGGGTGCTCGGATAACTGAAGTTGTCGAGCTTGTACAGCTTCAATGCGGTGACCAGGGCATTGACGTCCTGCTTGGCGCGCACCACGGCCGCCTTGTCCGGCTGGTCCATGATCCGTGGCACGACAACCGCGGCGAGGATGCCGAGGATGACCACGACGACCAGGACCTCGATCAGGGTGAATCCTCCGGCCGACGCGACTCGCATGCGACCCGTGGTTGCAGCAAGGCGACGCACTACACTCGGTTTCCCAGCCATTTCCACGATCCTGTTCATGTCCGAGACGATGATAACAAAGCGGGCCAGCGGCAATGCCGGCTTCGTCGCTCGCGATCTCGCCGTCCTCTGGCACCCATGCACACAGATGCACGATCACGAGGCACTGCCGCCGATTCCGATCGCACGCGCCGAAGGCGTCTGGCTGGAGGATTTCGACGGCCGCCGCTACCTGGATGGCATCAGCTCCTGGTGGGTGAACCTGTTCGGCCATCGCCAGCCGGACATCGTCGAGGCGATCAAGGCTCAGCTCGATCAACTCGACCATGTCCTGCTCGCCGGCTTCAGCCACGAACCGGCGCTGCGCCTGGCCGAGGAGCTGGTCGCGATCACCCCGCCCGGCCTGACCCGCGTGTTCTATGCCGACAACGGTTCCAGCGCGATCGAAGTGGCGCTGAAGATGAGCCTGCATAGCTGGCGCAACCAGGGCCAGCCCCGGCATCGCTTCATCGCCCTGGAAGGCGGCTACCACGGCGAGACCCTGGGCGCCCTGTCGGTGACCGACCTGGGCCTGTACCGGGAACCGTATCGGCCTCTGTTGATCGAGCCGTTGTGGGCGCCGACGCCGGACGCAAGCCGGGCCGAAGCCGGCGAGAACGGGCGCGACTTCGCGCTGCGCCGGCTGGCGCAACTGCGAACGCTGCTGGAGCGCCACGCCGGCGAAGTCGCCGCCGTGATCGTCGAACCACTGGTGCAGTGCGCGGCCGGCATGCGCATGTACGATCCGGCCTATCTGACCGGTCTGCGTGCGCTCTGCAACGAATTCCGCGTGCACCTGATCGCCGACGAGATCGCTGTCGGTTTCGGCCGCACCGGCCATCTGTTCGCCTGCGAGCAGGCCGGCATCGCACCGGACTTTCTGTGCCTTTCCAAGGGCCTGACCGGCGGCTTCCTGCCGCTGGCAGCCGTGCTGACCACGCAACCGGTGTACGAGAGCTTCTACGACACCTGGGCCAGCGGCAAGGCCTTCCTGCATTCTCACTCGTACACCGGCAATCCGATCGCCTGTGCCGCGGCACTGGCGACGCTGGCGATTTTCCGCGACCAGCCGGTCTTGGAGCGCAATCATGCCTTGAGCGCCCATCTGGCGCGCGCACTGTCACCACTGAGTGAGCACCCGAACGTGGTTCATCTGCGCCAGACCGGCCTGATCGCGGCATTCGATGTCGTCGCCGAACGGAGCAGCGCAACGCCGTTTCCGGCCGCTGAGCGGCGTGGCCGACGTCTGTACCGGCATGCACTCGATCACGGCGTGTTGCTGCGGCCGCTCGGCGACACCGTCTACTTCATGCCGCCGTACTGCACGACGCCGACGCAGATCGACACCATGGTTGCCGCCGCAACCAGCGGCCTCGAAGCGATGATCGCCTGATGCGCCGAATCCGCAGCCATGTCGATATCGAGCTGGCGCCGGGTCGGACCATCGCCCTGCCCGCCGACAGCCGCGGCCACCTGACCCGGGTGCTGCGCCTGCGCGACGGCGATGCCGTGACCCTGTTCAATGGCGACGGCCACGACTACGCGGCGCGCCTGCAGGGCAACGGAGCGCAGTTCGCGGCCAACATCCTTGCCTGCGAAGCCGCCGCGGCGCCGGAATGTCGCCTGCGCCTGAGCCTGGTGCAGGCGCTTGCGCGCGGCGAGAAGATGGACTGGATCATCCAGAAAGCGACCGAACTCGGCGTCGCCGCGATCGTGCCGGTCAGCACGCAACGCAGCGAAGTGCGTCTGGACCGCGAGCGTGCCGAGAAACGCCTGGCGCACTGGCGCAAGATCGCGATCAGCGCCTGCGAACAATGTGGTCGCGCGCGCATCCCGACGCTCGCGGCCCCGCAGCCGCTGCACCAGGCCGCCGCCGCGATCGAGGCACCACTGCGCCTGCTGCTCGACCCGGAGGCTGACACCGGTCTGGCCGATCTGGATCTTTCGGTCGACCATGTCGCGATTGCGATCGGCCCCGAGGGCGGCTTCGACAACCACGAGACCGACCTGCTCGCCCGTGCCGGTTGGCAACGCGTGCGCCTGGGCCGGCGCATCCTGCGCACCGAAACCGCCGGTCTCGCCGCGATCACCGCCATCCTCGCCCTGAACGGCGAACTCTAGTCCGTATTTCTCAGCACTCCTGCTTGCGGCCGCCGATCCACCGCCCTGGCGTGGCGTGCTCGTGACGGATCGGCGTGAGAAAAGCGGGCTACTGCGCTCCTGATAGCCCAACACTCGCATCCCATTTTTCCGAGCTGACAAGTTCCCCGCAAGCACCGCCAACCACCGGCATCGACGGTGTTGCGGCCAGGATGGCCGCGCCTTTCGGGGCCCCATGCGGCGCGGCGAACGGCGGCCGGAAATGCTGCCGCGCAACGCGCGGCAGGCGGCGTCAGGATGACGCCGACCGGAGCGCTGGGCCATGGATGGCCCATCGCGGAGGCCCGGCCGCCGTTCGCGTACCTGGAGGGCAGGATGCCCGGAAGGCGCGCCGCCTGGGGTGCCCTTTCTTTTGGTTACTTTTCTTTGGGCAAGCAAAGAAAAGTGACCCGGCGCGCAGGATGCGCGTCGGAAAAAGCCATGGATGGCAAAGCCGGGGCAAACAGATAGGCACAGGTAGCCATATCCGCAGGTGCGCCGTGAGCAGCGGGGCATCGCGCTCTCACTGCACCACCGACTCGGCGCGTATTGGGATGCGATTCGTGGACAGTCGGGAGTGCGCTAGTCTTGCCTAGAAAACACTTTGAGCTTGCGAGAGAGACCGGTGGCAAATCCGCTGTATGACCGATTGTTCGCACCGCTCGCCGGCCGCGCACGACCGTTCCTGATCCTGCCCGATGGCGAGACGATCTCCGGCGCCGAATTCCTCGCCCTGGTCCATCGCTGCGCGCATGCCTTGATGGCATCGCGCGTGAGACCCGGCGACCGGATCGCGGTGCAGGCTGCGAAGACACCGGAAACCCTGGCGTTGTACGGCGCGGCCGCCGCCGTCGGGGCCGTGTTTCTGCCGCTGAATACCGCCTACACCGCCGCCGAGGTCGACTACTTCGTCGGCGATGCAACGCCGCGCCTGCTGATTGTCGACCCCGCGCGCAGCGACGCCCTGGCGCCGATTGCAAGCCGGCATGGCGCCGAACTGCTGACGCTGGCTGCGGATCGCCGCGGCAGCTTCCAGGATCGGATCGATCGGCAATCCGAGCAATTCAACGCGGTCGAACGCTGTGACGACGATCTTGCCGCCCTGCTCTACACCTCCGGCACTACCGGCCGCTCGAAGGGCGCCATGCTTACGCATGGCAACCTGCTGTCGAATGCCGAAGTGCTCGCACACACCTGGCACTACATCAGCGACGATGTACTGCTGCACGCACTGCCGATCTTCCACACCCACGGCCTGTTCGTCGCCACCAATACCGTGCTGATCAGCGGCGCCGCGATGATCTTCCTGCCCGGCTTCGTGGTCGACGAAGTGCTGCGCCTGCTGCCGCAGGCGACGACTCTGATGGGCGTGCCGACCTTTTACACGCGCCTGCTCGACGCTCCGGAGTTCGATCGTGCAGGCAGCGCGCACATGCGCCTGTTCGTTTCCGGCTCGGCGCCCCTGCTGGCGGAAACCCACCAGGCGTTCGAAGCCCGTACCGGTCACCGCATCCTGGAACGCTACGGCATGACCGAGACCAATATGAACACGTCCAACCCGTACCACGGCGAGCGCCGCGCCGGCACCGTCGGCCCGCCACTGCCCGGCATCGAGGTGATCGTGACCGATCCGGCGACCGGCCTTGAGTTGCCGGCCGGTAACACCGGCATGGTCGAAGTGCGCGGTCCGAACGTGTTCAAGGGCTATTGGCAGATGCCGGACAAGACCCGCGACGAGTTGCGCGAGAACGGCTTCTTCATCACCGGCGACCTCGGCTGCTTCGATGACGACGGCTATCTGACCCTGGTCGGACGACAGAAGGATCTGATCATTTCCGGTGGCTTCAATGTCTATCCGAAGGAGATCGAACGGGTGCTCGACGAGCAGGCAGGGGTACTGGAGTCGGCCGTGATCGGCGTGCCGCATCCAGACCTCGGCGAAGCCGTGCTCGCGGTGCTCGTGCCGCGGCCGGGCGAGACGCCCGAGCTCAAGGCCATCGACAGCGCCCTGCGCGAACAACTTGCCCGCTACAAGCAACCGAAGGCGATCGAGATCATCGCCACCCTGCCCCGCAACACCATGGGCAAGGTGCAGAAGAACAAGCTGCGCGAGCAATACCGCGATCGCTTCGCGGACACGCGCTGTTGAATTTCCGAGCCCTGTACGGTGCAACTCGCAGGGGCTTTCGATGCCGTCGATTTCGGCCAGCGGCCGCGATCAGGGCATCGCTGCCTGGGCTTGATGCACGCGCAGCAGACCAACCTGCCAGCTCCCGGCCGCGCGCTGCAGCAGCGCGGAGACCGTGAAGCGCCTGAGAATCTCGATTTCGCCGCCGCTCTCCGACGCCGATCTGGAAACTTCGACCAGCGCGTCCACGGCGACCAGATCCGATCCGAAGTAGCGACTGTCGACCACCGTCATCGGAGAACGCCCGCTCGAACCGGCATACATCTGGCGCCACCGGAACAATGACGAAGCGGACGAGGATGGGCCGTCCAGCGAACACCTCCTGCCCATAGCAGGGGCAGGTTTCCGCAAAATCCAGCCGGCTGTTATCCCAACGCCCGAGACTGGAACGCAAACGCCACGAATGTCTGTAGACGAGCCGGCTCAGCCTGATTGCCGACTCCGACCAGCGATCACGCGTTCGACCCGCATCAGCAGGTCCGCTGGCTCATGACCCAAAGCCCTTGCCAGCAGGATGAACTCCGGCACATCCAATCGGCGCTCGCAGCGCTCGACCTTGGAAACGAACGATTGCGGCTTGTGCAACCGCGTCGCCAGATCCTGCTGTGTGATCCCGGCATCCTGGCGCGCCTGCGCCAGAAACGCGGCGAACCGCTGGTAGTGGGGACTGTGCAGGGAGCGCAAGGAGAAGACTTCTGGATGGAGATCTGCGGGAGATCAAGGCTGAACCTGTTTGCGGATAATCCCAGTTCGGGTTATAAGAAGCGGGAACGAAGCAGACAACGTGCACGAATAGAGAACGCGGTCACGCTTTCCGACATCGCTCGTATCTAGACTGGAAACCTCCGAGGAGATCGCCCAATGAATGAATCCCCCTTCATTCGCCTGTCCCGCGGCTTCGCCGTTCTTGCCGCCGTACTGCTGACGATCCCGTCCGCCTGGATCAACGCGCAGCCTCCGTTTCCAGATTCGATCTTCCACAACGGGTTCGAACCGCCGAACCAGCCGCCGGTGGCCGATGCCGGCACGAACCAGTCGGCCACCGTCGGTGCACCGCTGGCGCTTGATGGCAGCGGATCGTTTGATCCGGATGGCGACCCGCTGGGCTATTCCTGGTGGGTCATTGAGCGGCCGGTACACAGCGGCGCCGAGGTGTTCGACGGAGACCAGGTCGGTCCGGTGCTGATCCCGGACCGGGCCGGCACCTATATCGTGCAGTTGATCGTCTCCGACGGTGAACTGTTCAGCGAACCGGATACCGTCACCGTCACCGCGACCGGCACGCTGGGCGCCAGCGCCCTGATCGGACCGGCCGGGGGCGCGGTCGGCCTGCCCGATGGCGCCAGCGTGCTCATCCCACCGGGCGCTCTCGACACCCTGGTGCCCATCGCCATCGCCGAGGTCGGGCTGCCCGCCGGATCGGTGCTGCCGCCAACCGCCGAACTGGCCGGTGGGGTCTACGAGTTGACGCCGCACGGCCAGGTCTTCCAGCGTCCAGCCCGGTTCGTGATTCCCTACGATCCCGGCCTGCTGCCATCGGGGTATGAGGAGGCTTCGATCGCGATCTATCGTTGGGATCAAGCCGTGCCCGAGTTCCATCTTCTGGGCAGTGAAACCGGGGACGACGAGCCGTCCAGCAGCGGGCAGTGGCTCGACACCGACCAGCGCCTAGTCACCGCCCTGGGCTCAACGTTTTCGTTCCAGGCCCCTGCCGGTTCGAACCTGTTACCGCAGTTCACCCAGGTGACGCGCTCAACAGCCAACGCCAGCGTCACGGTGCTACAGCCGACCCCCTTGCGCGACACGCGCCCGGAATTTAGCGAGTGCAAGAATCCAAACGGCAGTCCCAATCACACGATGACTGCACTCTCGACACGACTGCCGAACGAGATTGACGGCATCGTCATCCACAGCACCAATGGCGGCAACCACGAAGGCGTCTTCGACGGCCCCCTGGGATGGGGCCTACGATCCTGCACACTGTCTTTCGCTCACTACTACATCGACCGGAACGGTCAGATCGCGCAGGTGGTCGATGACTTGCATACCACGTTTCATGCCGGAGCCGGCGCCCTCGGATTGATCAATGCCAACACCATTGGCATTGAGCTGTACCTCAATGTCGGCGAGCCCTACGATGGCCGGCAGATTGCTGCCCTGATCCGACTGGTCGACTACCTGATGGACGAGTACGCGCTGCCGCGACCGCAACGAGATCCGGCGACGGGCTTGGCGCGCCGCAATAGAGTTCATATCAACCAAGGCGGGGATCGCATCGTTGCTCATGTTGACTTGGACCCCGACAAGTGTGATCCGTCTGGGGTGTTCATGGACTACGGCTTTGTCAAGCCCGAGTTCGGCCAGATCCGTTGTCGAACTCGGAATGAGCCTCGCGTCACTCGGCAGGCTCTTTCCGTAGGCAGTTCGCTTGCCCCAGCCCTGATGGACGTGTTGCTCGACACGATCGCCATACTCGATCGCGATGGTCAACACACAGGCATCATCAACACCCAAGGAGGCGATGCGTTCGAGTTGGGCCAAGCCGGCCACGGTGGTCTTGTCTCGTTCACCGAAGACGCGGCTGCGGTGGACGCGATCGTCGGTGACGAGGAACGCAAGCACTGGCAAGAGAACGACCCGAACCTGACCGGGCAGCCGGCAGGCACACCGATCGGCCCGGGTCCGCTGATCGTCGCGCCCGGAACGACGACAACGCTGACCGCCCGTGCCGGCGCGGGGCGGAACGATATCCGCGAGTACACCGATGTCATCGTTGCCGGCACCCTGATCCTCGACGGCAACCTCGGTTTCGCACTGACAGGCAGCTTCTACGTATCGCCGATTGGCAAGATCATCATCCGGGACGGTCGTCATGGCGGATTCCTCGGCGTGTTCTCGCGTGGCGTGCCGATCGTCCAGGGACTGATCGACGCTCGCGGGGTAAACGGCGTCGACGGAACGCCCGACGGCGGCAACGGTGGGTGGGTCTCCTTCACCTTTTCTCATCCAGGCGTCCTGCTCGTGCCGACGCTGTACACGCGCGGTGGCGATGCGGACTTTGCCAACGTGCTTGTGTTCGGCGGTGGGCCACGAGGAGGCGATGGCGGTGACATCACCCTCACAGTTGCGGGAGCACATGTGTTTCTCGGCGGTGGCATCGGCCCCTATTTGGCGGCGTCTCAGACCCAACTGCCGCCGTTCTGGTTTGCCGGGACGATCGAGGCTTCGCTGTTCAACCCGAACGTGGGGACCCGCTGGGCCGGTGACTACTTGCCGCCGACACCCCCCGTGCGGCGCTATGCGGCCGGAACGAACTGGCCGCCGCCACTGGCTTTTCGCGTACCCAAGCGCACGATCGCCGTGCAACCGGGATTCAAGCGGGGACTCCTGAGCAGCGGAGGCATGGGCGGCACGGGGGTGGCCACAGCCGATGGCAACCAGCATGGCGGACCGGCGGGCGCGGGTGGAATCGTGGCCATCCAGCTTGGCGGCAACGGCACCCTGTCCATTCGCGATGCCGACATCGCAACCGGTGGCGAGATCGAATCGCTGTCGCACCGCTTGATCATGCCGCCCCCAGCCATCGAT
>CAZFUH010000148.1:9151-10032 GCA_964522235.1 uncultured Rhodanobacteraceae bacterium | reverse complement strand
GTAGTTCGTCTCTGGACGTGAACCGACCTGAGGCCGGGTGGTACTGCCGCGCCTGCGCGTAGAGCTCGTCGGTCGCGGGATCTTTCAGGTAGCCGGTGAACCGCATGCATGACGCAAGTTTCAGCGGCGGATGCCAGTTTTTCCCGACGCGACAATTGCTTGCGACAGCTTTTTCCTTAGCTGCCGATTCGGCCAGGGCGGCAAACCCCCGATGTGCGGTTTTCAACTCGGACGCGGGTTTGCCTTGATGTAGGTTCGGCCGTTCCGGCACGTATGCCTGCACGCTCGCGCACGCGAGCACGAGGATGGCAACTAAAGAAAGAACGCGGCCGAGCATATCGGGAGTGTCGCGGGTCGGCGTCGGCCAAGGCAAGCCATCGGGTGCAGGTCGTGGCGGTTTCTTGTGCCGGATCTGAGCCGCTCTGGGGGCACCCAGGCATGGGGTCTCGCCACAGCACCGCTCCTTGCTGCAGAACGGCTCGTGCTCTTGCTGGACACCTATCGGACGATCCGGCTGACCAGTTCAATCACGACAGAAATCAGCCAGAACCGCCGCCAACTACTTGCTGGCTTCTCTGCCTGGCTGCTGGCTGGTACGTTGTTTATCACCACAATGGTCAACGATGAGGGCGGCACATGGCGTGCCGGGCGGCGCCTTCTTGGGGTGTGTTTTTTCGTGTTCATACCTCTCTTATCTCATGCTTTTTCGGGACCGCAAGTCCCGAAAACACCCTTTTTTTCGGCGTTTCGCGCGTCAAACCTGGACCCGAAGAACGGAATGTCGTCGCCCGATGTCCTCGACGGACCGGGGTCCGCCCGGGACGCTCAGATCCCTATGCGCAATCGCCCTCGGACCTTCGCGCACCGCTGCACCGTGACGC
>CAZFUH010000148.1:4639-9141 GCA_964522235.1 uncultured Rhodanobacteraceae bacterium | reverse complement strand
AATCGCTTGGCTGTCCAGGCGCGACCGCGCCTGGACAGCTCGTCTTCACAGCAGCGGCTTGTTCCACCATGGATAGCCGACCCGACGGTAATACTGCTGGGCGTACATGCGTTCGTCCGAGCCGTTGCTGTGGTAGCCATCGGTGCGCGGCGCATCGGCCCAACTGATCAGTTCGCACAGATCGGCGATGAATCCGCGCAGCACGAGTTCGGGATCGATGCCGTCGTGCTGGCACAGTTGGATGAACTCCTCCGGTAGCCGAAGCGTGACACGGCGCTTGATGCGTTTCATGACGACTCTCCTCGTGTGCCCGCAATCAGGCGTTGATCGCTGTTGGCGTTCTCCTTCCAGCGCCGCGCGCAGCCGGGTCCATGCTCGCGCAGCGACCGGCGCAGCCGGCTTGGCATGGACGCGGCGAGCACGGTGCTACGCTGCGACGACAACAGCGAGCCACCCACCCAGATGTTCCGACCTTCAAGCGCGCGGCGACAGCCGATCCGAAGCCACGGCCAGCAACCCGCGCGCAACGGCGATAAACGATCCGAAGCGGCAAACCAGGGAGGGTGCGCAGACGCGCGCAGCGCGTGCAGGACGCGCAGGCGATGCGCCGCAGGAGCGGCGCCCCTTGGCCAGCGCACGGATGCGCTGGCGGCCTGCTGACATAGCGACGGATTACGCGGCGAGCGCAGCGACGCGAACGGTGCCGCGTTCAGCGGCACTGCGGCGTAATCATGCGTTATGTCGGCAGGCCGCCATAGCCCCGTGAGCGCGCACGGCAACGGTGGCACGGAGCGCGGACGTTGCGCGCGAGACGGGGATGGGGGCCGTATCGGCCCGACGAAGCGGCCGGCGTGCAGGGGCGCCAGCCGCTGCGCGTTGGCTTGGTCAACTTCTGCACGCGCGCAAGCGGGTGCAGGCACACGCGAGGCAGGAGCCGAGCGTTGTTGGTGCGGAGCGCGACGTTCAACGAAGACGGCCATGGACGGCCGGAGGCAGCCGGCGCGGCGCTTGCCGGACGGCGCGGCGAAGCGGTTGAATACCGCGCAGCCGCACCGGCCCTGCAAGCGCCGTGACGGCGGCGGCATCGCCGCGGCCGGCGTGCAGGGGCGTACGCCGCTGCGCGCTGGCCTGGTCAACCTCTGCACGCGCGCAAGCGGGTGCAGGCACACGCGAGGCAGGAGCCGAGCGTTGTCGGTGCGGAGCGCGGCGTTCAACGAAGACGGCCACGGACGGCCGGTCGCAGTCGGCGCGGCGGTTGCTCCGCAAGCGCCGTGACGGCGGTGGGACAGGATCGACATATCACGCGTTCCAGCGATCACATCGAACGCACTGCCTACGCCTCCTCGTCCGGCCGCGCCTTCCGTTCCAGCTTCGCGGCCGGATGGGTCGCGGCATGCACCGCCTGCAACTTGCCGATCGACACATGCGTGTAGATCTGTGTGGTATCCAGGTTCTCGTGCCCGAGCATCTCCTGGATGTAGCGGATGTCCGCACCGTTCTCCAGCATCTGCGTCGCCATCGCATGCCGGAACAGGTGACACGCGCCGCGCTTGGCGATGCCGGCCGCATTGAGGTATCGACGCGCCATCGCACCCAGGTGGTTGCTGCCCAAGGGCTGGCCAAACCGATTGAGGAATAGCGCGCGTTCGCGTACATCCGCCGCCAATTGCGGCCGCGCCTCATCCAGATAGCGCTGCACCCAGGCCAGCGCCCGTTCACCGATCGGCACCACCCGATCCTTGCGCCCCTTGCCCTGCCGCACCCGAACGATGCCGCGCATCGGCTCGATGTCGAACATTGACAGCCGCACCACCTCCGAGCGCCGCAGACCGGTCGAATACAGCACTTCCAGGATGGCCCGGTCGCGCAGGCCGGACACCTCGTCCACGTCTGGCTGCGCCAGCACGGCTTCCACTTCGTGCGCTTCCAACGACTCGGGCAGCACCGTCCGCGGCACGCGCGGCATGTCCAGGTCGGACGCCGGATTGGTCGGCAAGTGGTTGTTCTTCACCAGCCACCGGAACCACAGCCGCACATGGTCGATCAGCAGCCATTGCCGCATCAGCGTGATCGGCTGGCCGTCCGCCTTGCGCACGTAGAACAGGTGTCGCTGGTAGCGCTCCAGGATCGGCCGGGTGATCTCGCCCGGCCGTTGCAGCTCGCGTTCGCAACACCATTCCAGGAACACCGCCAGCGCCTGGCGCCGGGATCGCAACACGTCGGTGCCATAGCCGCCTACGGCCAATGCTTCCAGATAACGGCGCATCCACGCCGCCAGACTGTCCGGCGCCGAGGGCGCCTCCAGCCGGCGGCGGCGTTCTCCGTATTGACCTTCGCGCATGACTTACCGGCTCCCTACGACGGCGGCGGGCGCCCTGCCCGTCTGTACCCGTCGGCGCGGCGCAGCCGGTTCGATCGCGGCGACTGAGGACGAAAACACCGTCTCCACACGGGCATTGCGACGGACCAGACCGCCCTGCGCGGTGGCTGCAACCGGGGTGTCATCGAGGTGCGAACTGGGTGCGAGGTGGGCGGTAACGCCCTGTGAGGTCGGCCGATCGGGATGCGAGGTGCTCCGTGCGCGCAAGGTGTCCACGTCGATCAGGCCCACTGCGTGCGGCTGCCCGACCTGCACGTCGCCGTCGTAGGCCAGCTCGTAGACGAACCGCGACCCGAACCCACCGCGATGCACCAACAAATACTCCAGCTCCACCAAGCGTTCCAGGTGCACGCGCAGCGCCGTATCGGTGACGCCGCAGATCGGCCGCACGTCCTTGCGGCTAAAACGAACCTGGCTGCGCTGGATGGTCTGCTGCTGTGCCTGTGTGGTCACATACGTGGCGATCAGTCCCAGCACCCGCCGCGTCTGCGGCGGCAGATCGTCGAGCGAGCGGCCGAGCACGTCGTGCGCCAGCCGGTTGGCCAGCGCGATATCCTCCAGGGTGACTTCCACGTACTCGACCGTCTCGCCGGCCACTGTCGCCGACTTCACCGGCCGCTGGTACTGGTGCAGGAACGCGATGCTGTCGATCAGGGTCAGATACTTCACGTGATCGCGCCGCATCCGCGTGGACTCGCTACGGAAGGTCAACGCCTCGGCATACGGGTTCACCACCGCCAGCGGCCGCAGCAGCGATTGCGCGGCCTGATGCAGCGACCGGAGCGCGGCCCCCTGCCGGTTCGCCACCAAGCCTTGCAGCGTCCGCGCCTGGCGCTGTCGGCGATGGATCGCCTCGGTCTGTTCCCGCGTCTCGTTGATCGTCAGCACCAGGCAGCGGTTCAACAGTTCTTCGTCGATGTCGATGGCGGTGGTCGTGAGAAACAGCATCACCGGACCCTCGACGCGGTAGTCCTGCGTGACCAGTTGTCCGGTCGTCGGGTCTTTGCCGGTCGAGGCAATCGTGAGTTCGCCCTGGCTCTGCAACAGCTTCAACGCATAGGCAGCCTGGCGCACGCCCTCTTCCTCGGCGATGGCCAGGATCGTGTGCCGCAGATCGCCTTCGCTGAGGTAGAACAGGCTTTGCCCAGTCATCGCCGAATACTGCACCCGCTCGGCCTCCGGCATCAGGCTCAACAGTGCATCCATCAGGGTCGATTTGCCGGACGCGCTGGTGCTCTGGATCAACACCGCCAGCGGCTTGTCGAGCTTGCGCGATACGCAGGCCAGGTAGCCCACCAGCGCATTGGCATCCTCACCGACCACGCCGATGGCCGACACGTCGGCGCGGATGCGCTCCACCAGGGCGGGATCACGCAGCAACGCCAGCGCGGCGTCCTGCTGCGCCTGCGTCAGTTCTGGTGCCGTCGTTCCCTCCTTGGGCGACAGACGTTGCTGGATCATCGTGTCCTGGCGTGCCTCCACCGCCCGCAACAACGCGCCCAGGTCGGCGCGCACCACGTCCTCGGCGGCACCGATCTCCACCGCCGCCTGCTTGATCCAGCCGGCGCGCTGCTTCGCTGCATACAGCTCCACCGTATCGACGTGGACGTGATCGCCACGCCCCACGCGCAGCCACACCTTCAACTGCTCGTAGGACAGGTTCTTCTCGATGCCGCGCACTGTGTACGCGCGATCACCGAGCACCAGGCGCAGTTCCTTGTCGTCCACGTCCACCGGCAGCGGCGGCGCGCTCGGTGGCACGCGGTACGCGGGCGGCTCGGGCAGCGGTACGGGTTCGGCCGGCGTCGCGTCCGATGAAGCGACCGAGCCTGCCCCGGACCCGATCCGGGGTTCAGCGGCTAAAGAGGAAACGGCGGCGTCCGTGGCCGGCATCGGTGCCAGTGTCGGCACCATCTCCGGCCGCTTCGGCGCTGCCCCGTTGCCCAGCCACTCCGCCTGCCGGATCACCAAGCCCAGCGACTTCGACGCCGGCTGCACATCCTGCGCGTACTGGTTCGCATCCGATCCCTTCGGGAAGCGGCAGCGGTAGCAGTCGAACCCTTCCGCCATCAGCCGCGCCGCGAGTTTGTCGGCCGCGCTGTTGCCGGCGGCGTCGGCGTCA
>CAZFUH010000148.1:0-4629 GCA_964522235.1 uncultured Rhodanobacteraceae bacterium | reverse complement strand
CCTCGATGCCGTAGGCGCTGGTCACGTTGCGATAGCCCGCACACCAAAACGTCAGCGCATCGAGCAGCGCTTCGCACACGATCACTTCCTCCTGCCCGACCAGGCCCGCTTCGTTGAACACGCCGTGATGCGGCCCCGGCAGATACAGGTGCAGCGGCGTGCCCGCCCGCAGCTTCGCCGCCGGCAGAATCTTGCGGCCATACACCTCGGCCATCTCCCCAGCCGGCGTGATCACTGGCACTACCAGTGAGCCGTTGAAATGCTCGTGCCCGCTCTCGCGCAGAATCCCGATCCGCTGCAACGCACCGCGCTGTGCAGCGCCGGCCTTGGTCTGCTTGTCCGGCAGGTGATACCCCAGGGTCCGGTTCGCATAGCCCAGCCGGAACGTGTCGATCAGGTCGGGATGATCCAGGCCGCGCGAGCGCAGGTAGTCCAGCGCCTCCGGTGACTGCTTCAACGTCGCGTGGTAGTAGTCGATCACCTGTGTCAGCAGCGCGGCCTGGTCGGACGCATCGAGCACCGCAGCCGACGCTGCCGCCGGGGACACCGGAGCGCTCGCCGCCGGCAGCGTCGGCGCGTCGCCCAGCTCGATGCGCAGCAACTCCACCGCCCGCCGAAACGACACGCCTTCAAAGCGCATCACCCAATCCACCACCGAGCCGCCGGCCTGACACGCGCCCAGGCAGTGCCACAGGTTCGCCTTCGGCGAGATCACCAGCGACGGCGTCTTGTCGTCGTGGAACGGGCACCGTCCCAGCCAGTCCTTGCCCTGCCGCTTCAAGGTCACGCCGGCCTGCTCGGCCAACCGC
Organism: uncultured Rhodanobacteraceae bacterium; assembly: GCA_964522235.1. Classification (GTDB taxonomy): domain Bacteria; phylum Pseudomonadota; class Gammaproteobacteria; order Xanthomonadales; family UBA2363; genus Pseudofulvimonas. The sequence continues at coordinate 3,820 of CAZFUH010000148.1, read as the reverse complement.
AGCAGCGACACCTGCATCTTTAGCCGCTCGATCTCGGACTCGGGGATACGGGCCATCGTCGTTCCTCCAAAAACCTGTCAAGCCCCTCGCCGACAAAATCAACGCTTGATCGCCATGCCGGCATTTTGTACGATCTTCGGACATTCTAGAGCGCGAACCATCCTCGGACAAGCGGTATGCACGAAAACCGGGTTTACTCTCCTAGGCGGCCTCAGCAACCCCCTGCCGCCATGCCCAAACGTTCCGCCCCCCAATCGGTCGGCTTCGGCGCCCGCCTTGCGCAACTGCGCAAGACCGCCGGCTACACCCAACAGCAACTGGCCGATGACATCGGCGCTACCCGGCGCCAGATCGCCTACTACGAGAGCGAGTCCGAACACCCGCCCGCCAACCTCCTGGCCGGACTCGCACGCGCTCTCAATGTCAGCATCGATGATCTGCTCGGCAGCTCAATGGCCACCCGCAGCATCAAACCGAACCCAATCAGCCCACGCCTGGAACGGCGCATGCGGCAAATCGAAACCCTAACCCCGAAATCGAAACAGCAGCTCCTCGGGCTGATCGATACCTTCATTGCTGCCGAGCGCAGCCGCCACGGAGCCAAACCATGAGTCTCGAACACGTCGTCACCATCGGCTACGAAGGCGCCGACTTCAGCGACTTCCTGGCCACCCTGGAAACCCTCGGCGTCGATACCCTGCTCGACGTCCGCGAGATCGCGATGTCGCGCCGCAAAGGCTTTGCCAAAACCGCCCTGCGCACCGGGCTGACTTCGGTCGGCATCGACTACCGCCACGAACCGCGACTGGGTTCGCCCAAGACCATGCGCCACCAACTCCGCGGGGACGGCAACTACCCGCGCTTCTTCCGCGACTTCGAACGCTACCTGGCCACCCAGCACGCGCTACTTGAATCCCTCGTCGACGAACTGAGCGGTACTGTCGCACTGCTGTGCTACGAGCGCGACCACACCACTTGCCATCGCAACGTCGTCGCCAACGCGCTACGTACCCTCACCGGCATCGTCCCCAAACATCATGGAGTCCACCCGCATGGCCGGCGGCAAGCTATCGCTCATTCGCGCACGTATCTTGGTGAAAGCCTATCCCCAGCCTAGCCAGAAGTACGAGGAAACCGTCTGTGTCGCCGCCGCCAGTGAGGACGGCCGCCAGATGCTGCGCCTGTACCCGATCCGTTACCGACATCTACCGCGCGACCGGCAGTTCAACCGCTTTGATCTTGTTCAGATGCAGGCCGAACGGCCACGTGACGACCACCGGCCCGAGAGCCGACACGTCGATGAGGACTCCATCCGGATTGTCGCTTCCGGCAAGGATCTGAGCGACGTCGCCAAAGTCAAGCTCTGGAAACCCTTCATCGCTCCCTCGCTCAAGGCCCTGCACGAGGACAACAAGACCACCAAGCGCAGCTTCGGGATCGTAAGGCCCGATCCCGACAGTCTGAAGTTCTTCATCGAAAAGGAAGATCAGGCTGGCGCTGAGGACCGCGCCATCAACCAGGCCGCCTTCCAGCAGGTCTCGATGTTCGAGGATCCGCTGCCCAAGCTCCCTTCAGCCGAGTACGCCTTCGGCTACCGCTTCACCTCCGGCGGCCATTCGCATCGCCACTACATTCACGACTGGGAAGTCCAGGCCGCCTATCTGGCCTACCGGCGCCGCTACGGTGGTCAGGCGCTCGATATGCTCCGTCAAGAATATGGTGAGCGCATCCCCACCCGCCATCCGCACTTCATCATGGGCACCATGAAGGCCCACCCGCAGACCTTCATCATCATCGGCATCCTGCGCTCGGGCATCGAGCCCAACGACCTGGACAGACAGGGCGAGCTGTTCGGTGGATGACGACGAACCATCCCATCAATCACCGAGCTTGGACCATACTTGCGGCTAAAGAGCGACGAACGAAAACGTCTTCCGAAACCGATCGAAGTCACCTCACACCACTGCGAAAATCCAAGTTCAGCCACCAAATCCGTTTGCCAACTGACGCCGATGAGCATTGATAAAACACCCCGATCCCTAGCTCCGCAAGATGCGAAGTTACTTGAATCCCTGCACCCAAAGCTGCGAGATATCCTAGACCGTGAACTGAACGCCGGAAATGAAATCCGCGAGATGAGCGCCGGCTGGCCCAAGCCGATGTCGGTCCTCATCATCCTGAAGTACGCCTTCAAGGCAGGGGGCACTTCACCTCCAAACGGTATCGTATACAATGAAATAAATGATCCGCACTACTGGTTTGCAGAGTTCCTTCATGAGGAAACAAGCCAGATAGTTGCCTGCCCCTTCCCTCGATAACGCTATGGCACGCGCGTATTCCTTAAAGGCACGCTGTAGATCGGCTCGAGCGCTTCTTCGTAGTTTGGCAGGAAGAGTTGAGGAGCACCGCCCGGACCAAATTGCGGATTGGCTCGGGTTATCCCTAACGCAGCAGGGACATAACGGGTATGGCGGCGTGCGGACACGGTACGGACGGACGACGGACACCGGGCGGATGGGCAGTCAGACCACATCGCTAATCCGCTCCCACAGCCCCGCAAACGGCGGGTCAGGCTCAACCAGCCGCCAAATACCCCTACATTTGCTACATCGATACCAACTCTCCAGTAAGCCCACATTGAAGTATGGAGCTTCAATGGGGACCGGAGTGAGCGCAGCACTATTCCTCAGGGAGGAAACGAAACTATCAAAATCGCTCCACCCTGTGAATGGCCCAGGCTCACGAAGCCGACAGCAACTGCACGGCTGAGTATTCGCGCCGCTCATCGCAGTCGATCTCCACCAATCTTCCACGCCTCCTGGGCGCCACCTTCAATCAGCAACTGACTCTTGCCACCGACCCAAGCACCTCCTTGGGACCCAACCTCACCAACATGTATAACCGTTCCGGATGGCAATCTAACCATCGTGTAGTGAGTAGCTTGAGCGCTAAACGGCGTACCACGAATGCTCCCCCACTCTGGGAGCAGAGCGGAGTCGATACGTGTTTGCAGAGAGCCCACGGGTCTTTCAAGCGACCAGAATGCACCAAACTCTCTCGATTGCCCAGGAGTCCAGGATCGATAGACCGTTGCAGCCTCATCCAGTTGCACTGATGCATAACGACCACCGGAAAAAGTTCCTGGCAACCCTCTCAAATCAGTGCCCAGTATCCCCGGAGAAATGGCATCGGCCTCGGAAAGAATACGACCTGGAACACGGCTCACGATCTCCCGATAAGTGGCTCCAGCTGTTGCGCTATTTTGAACCGAAACTTGAAAGCCGGGACCTTCCGTAGTGGTGAAAGTCTGCCCGCGATCAGCAGCGCTGCGAGCAGGCGGCACTGGAACAGGCAAGTTGCGCGGATTGATCGGCTCGTGCGTGAGTAACGGTACATCCGCGTGCAACGGCGATGCGCGCGTCGCTTGAACGGCATCTGCGCCTCCATCAGCAAACCGGCTTACAACGCGACGCGCCGAAGAGACCGGTCCGGAGAGTGGCGTCGGCGGAGCTTCGCCCAACCCGGTCGCCGACAAGCCAACAACTGCTGCAGTCTCCGCTGTCATCATCGTTGTGGGTGCGATCTCCGCTGCCGCGAGACGCCAGCCTCCCGTGCGCCATGCATCGACCAGCGAACGACCGGCTGCATACGTACCTCGTCCCAACGCGAGGCCACCGCCCTGCATCAGCATTGCTCCCGCCTGTACCTTGGCGAGGCTCCCGTCTTCCTGGGCCAGCGAGCGGGCGATCGATCGAGCTTCCGCACCTCCAATTGAGTCGATGCCGAGATCGACGGCTCGCTCCTGGAACCGCTGCCATTG
>CAZFUH010000147.1:2258-10068 GCA_964522235.1 uncultured Rhodanobacteraceae bacterium | reverse complement strand
CGCCCTGAAGGAAATCCGCGAGGAAGGGCAATCGGTGCGCCACCTGCGGTTCTAGTGGAGTGCGTCGCTTGCGGAGAACGATCGACAGTCCGAGCGAACGGCTGCGCAGCCGTTCGCAGTCGGCATCGGCAGCCACCAGTCGACGCCGTCGATGCTGATGCGAACTGGCCAATGCGATATCATTCCCTTTTCCAACGGGGTTGCGGCCTTATCACCGCGCGTCGATGGCGCGATTCAGCGCCAAGCGTCTTGTCAAACCCGAAACGATCAAGGATTCCGGTCATGATGTCCGTTCGCTCTTGCATTGCCGTCGTGCTCATGGCCGGCGTTCTGACCGCCTGCGGCAGCGGCAGCACGGATGAATCACTTCTGCTGGCCTATGTGCCGGCGGACACGCCATACGTGTATGCGCACGTCGAGCGTACCCCCGCAGACGCCAACGACGCTTGGCTGCAACTGGTTGCACCGGTTGGCGATGGGCTGCGCGCGAGCGCGGCGCGAGCGCGCACGGCATTGATGACCGCAGCGGACGACCGGCACCGGGTTGCCATCGCTCTGCTGCAGCTGCTGGAAGAGCGGCTGAACGTCGACGGCTGGCGGCGCATGGGAATGCGGATCGACCCTTTGATTGCGTTCTACGGAATCGGCGCGATTCCGGTCTTGCGCGTCGAACTCGGCGATCCGGAAGCGTTCCGGGCCTTTGTCGACGAAGCAGGACAGCGTGCGAAAACGCAGCTGCCGGTCGACGAGGTCGATGGCCACGCCTATTGGCGTTTCGAGCTCGGCGAAGACGGCGATGCGGCCGTGATCATGTCGATTCAGGACCAGTCTCTGGTCCTGACGATCGACATCGGCAAGCGCGGTCCCGCTCTGGCCGACCTGCTCGGTCTGCGCCGGCCCGCGCGCAGCATTCTTGACAGTGGCGAGTTGCAGGAGATCAATCGTGACCTCGATTTCACTCCGTACGGAACGCTGCTGGTCGACGGTCGACGCCTGCTGGCGACTCTGATCGACGATGCCGGCCTGGTTTCGCGCAGGCTGGCCGAGGACGGTGAGTCTCTGACGCCGGAATGTCGCACTGAACTCACCGCCCTGGCCGAGGTCATGCCACGGTGGATCGCCGGATACCAGCGCCTGGATCCGCGCGCAACTGTCACCGACAACGTGTTGGAACTGCGGCCAGACCTGGCTCGCGGCCTGATGTCGTTGCCGGCGCCGGTACCAGGACTTGGCCGGGTCGATGAGACTGTCCTGATCGACATTGGCTTCGGGATCAAGCTCGACAAGCTGGCCGAATTCATCCAGGCCCAGGCCGGCGCAATCCGGCGTGATCCGTACACTTGCGAATGGCTGACCGGCTTGAATCGGTCGGCGGATGGCATCGGTCAGCAGGTCGCCGGGATGTACATGGCAGCCAGCTGGTTCACCGGCCTGCGGTTGGCGCTGACCCAGGTGCAATGGGACGGTGAGTATCCGACCCAGGTCGAGGCCGCCGTGGTACTGGCCTCGCCCAGCCCCAGTGCCCTGATCGGCATGATTCGCGGCTTTGTGCCGCAGCTGGCGCAGCTCGAACTGGCGGTCGGAGCGCCGCCACAGCCGATCGAGCTGGGCGAATTCGCTGCCGAGCTGATGCCCGAGGAGCCGCCACCGGCCTTCGCGGCGCTGGCCGACGGCGTGATCGGCATTGCCATCGGCGCTGACGCCGATCGCGAACTGGCCGGCTACCTGGCCTCGGCCCCCGCCGATCCGCCGCCGCTGATCTACATGGGGTTTGACGGCGTTACCTACAGCTTGCTGGCGCGGAAGCTGGACGACCTCGTTGTCGGCATGGAGCCGGGTTCCGAGCCGGCCTTGTACGACATGGCGCAGGATTCGGAAAGCGAAGCCGACGAAGCCGTTCCGTTGCCGTCTTTTCCGAGCGGCATTGATTGGGACCATGTCCTGAAGCCGCTCGGCGACAGTGTCGATCAGATGTACAAGGGCCTTGGCTACTCATGGATGACCCTGGCTGCCACCGAGCGCGGCCTGGAGTTGCGACAGGAAGCCAGGTACCGCTGACCACGGCGTCGGCGAAGTTCAACGAATTCTGGTTTCCCACGGTTTCGCCGGGGGATGGTGTTGGGCGCAGGCATTGCGCCGCAATCGATACGGCCGATGGCCAAAGGGAAATTACGTGCAAAAAAGAATATTGTTCGTCGCGATCGCAGTTGCGCTGGCCGGTGCGGCCGCGGCGCCGGCAGCCGCGCAGGATGCAGACAGTCGTGGTTCGGGCGGCGTGATCCCGATCAGCCATGTCGGCAGCAACGCCCGCATCGGCCTGGGCCTCGATCAGGACGGCAATGTTCAGGGCGAAGCCTTGGGCATCTTCGGCTACGACGGCACGCGCGCGTTTCTTGCCGAGGGCTGGCTCGGCGATGGTGGTGCTGGCGGTATCAAGTTCGCCTACAACTGGTTGTGGGGCAGCCGCAGTGTCGACGACAGCATCCATGCGCCGGATACCGTGCTGGTGACCAAACTGTTCGCCGCACTGGATCAGAACGCCTTCGACGATCGCAAGGCAACGCTCGGCTTCGGCTGGGAGCGGCGCAAGCTCGGTGTCGATTTGTACTATGCGCGGGCGCTGACCGATGAACGGTTGATCGCACATCGCAGCGAGCGCACGGTCGAGCAGGTCACCGGCAATGACGGCGGCCGGCCGTATCGCCAGGAGATCACGATCGATACGTTGACTGAGCAGTTTGAGCATCCGTATCAACATGGAGTCGGCGTCCGCTTCAGCCGCTACTTCGAGCCGGCGTTGTTGCGTGTCCGTGCCGGCCTGGACCATGAACGCGGCAGCGCCATGCTGGCGGGCGATCATGCCGAGCAGACCAGCGCATCGTTGGCCTTGGAGAAGTTCATCTCCGGCTCCGGCCACAGCATCGCCGCGTCGCTGGAGTACCTGCGCAAGCAGGGTCCATTCGACCGCCCGCAGTTCGGAGGTGCGCGCAGCGATACCCGGGCCGCCTTGTTGTGGCGGTATGAGTTCGGCACGCCGCATCGTCCGACCCAGGATTGGCGCGAAGTCGAGGTTGTCCGGGAGATCGTCGAGCCGGCAACAGCGCCGATCGAGGCCAGTGCGCTGCGCAACGAGGTCGAGCTGTCCGGCGAAGCCCTGTTTGCGTTCGACAGTGCTGCACTGATGCCGGCGGCCGAGGTCGAACTGGCCGGGCTGCTGCAGGTGCTGCGCACGTCCCGGGTCGGCGAGATCGAGATCGTCGGACACACCTGCGACATCGGCAGCGAACGCTACAACCAGGGCTTGTCCGAGCGCCGGGCCGAGGCCGTGCGCGACTGGCTGCTGCGCCAGGGTGTCGATACCGGGGATCTGCGTGTCTTCGGACGCGGTGAACTGGCGCCACGCCATCCGAACGATTCCGAGGACAACCGGCGCCGAAACCGTCGCGTCGAGTTGTCGTTCGTGACCGTCGAGGAAATCGAACCGCCGTCGCCGCCGCCAACGACGCGCACCGTCACCGAATGGCGGCGCGAACCGGTGCCGATGCCGGCAGCCTGGATCGAGCGCGCGCTTCGCAACCCGCCAGCACACAAGCGCAGCGTCGATACCTATCGGATCGAGCGCGTCAGTGAAACCCGCAGCGAAGGGCCGCGCGAGTTCATCAATCGGCCGCCGATGGCGGTCGACGACAGTGCGACCACGCCCCGCCATACCCCGGTGGCCATCGACGTGCTGGCCAACGACAGCGATCCCGATGGCGACGACCTGATCCTGGTCTCGGTCACTCCGCCCGGCAGCGGTTCGGCACGCATCGAGGCCGGCGGCATCGTCTATACGCCGGCCCAGGGCTTCGTCGGCGTCGACAGCTTTACCTATACGATCGCCGACCCGGACGGCTTGACTTCATCGGCGACGGTCACCGTCACGATCGAGGCTCCCGGCAACGAGCCGCCGATCGCCAACCCCGACAGCGCCCAGACCCAGTCCGGCGTGGCGGTCGACATCGACGTGCTGGCCAACGACAGCGACCCCGAGGACGACCCGTTGACCGTGGTCGCGGTCTCGCAGCCGGGCAACGGCAGCGTTGTGATCGCCGGCAATGGAATCGTCACCTACACTTCGAACGTCGAGTTTGTCGGTAGCGATTTCTTCAGCTACACGATCGAGGACAGTCACGGCAACACCGCTTCGGCGCAGGTCACCGTCGTGGTGTCGCCGTTCGATCCGAACCGGCCGCCGGTCGCGGTCGACGACACCGCTTCGCTGCGCAAGGGTGGTGTCGTCGACATCCATGTCCTGGCCAACGACTACGATCCCGACGGCGATCCGCTGACCATCACCCAGGTGATCTACCCCAGCAATCGCGCCGATGTCACTATCGAGCAGAACGGCAGGGTGATTCGCTACGACCACCGGCCAGGCTATTTTGGCGAGGATGCCTTGGAGTACGAGATCACCGATGGCCGCGGCGGCTTCGATCGTGCCCGCGTTCTCATCACGATCTATCGCGAATGAGCTTGCTCCAGAGGTAAACGGCGGCCGTCGGCAGCGAAGCCGCCGGCGGCCGGACGGCTTCTGCCGCGCAGGCTCCCAGGGCACAAAAACAGGGCATAAAAAAAGACCGACGCGGCAAGCCGCGTCGGTCAGTGCGGACACCTCACCCGAGGGAGGGTCGGTGGGTGCCCTGTTCTTGTTTTGTTCGACCCCGGTCCGCGCGCGGGCCGGGGCGGGTATTTCTTACTTGGCGGCCTTGCGGACCTTGGCGCCGACTTCGTGCGCCTGGGCCTCAAAGCTCTCGGTCGCGGCCTGGACATCGCTGGCGTACAGCGAGCCGATCTGCTCCTGAGTCTGCATGGTCAGGGCCAGGACCTGCTGGCTGGTCGACACCATCTTCTCGGCCGATTCCTTGGCCAGGCTCAGGCCCTTCGGCCACAGCGCCTTGACGGTATCGAAATCGCGAGCGGCGGTCGCGTCGGTGACAAAGCCGACGGTCGCTTCGACGCGGTCTTCCAGGGTCTTCATCTGCACGGCCAGGGACTTTTCGAAGCCCTCGACGGCCAAGCCATGGGCACGCATCGCGGTATCGGCGAAACGCTTGCCCAGGTTCATCCACTGGTTGTTGATCTGCTCGAACATGGTGCTGCCCTCTCGGGTTGGTTAAGGTAGGCGCACTCTAGCAGCGGCTTTGCTGCAATGCAACATTGCTGGCTCGAAGCGTGACTCTGCGCACAGTCTGCGTTTATCTTTCAGTTAGTTATGGTGGCACGTCGAATGCCGCGCCGCGTCAATCGCCGGTGTAGACGGCGCCGGAAGTACAGGTCTCATGGACAACGATGCGAGCCAGCGCCGGCAGCGCCGGCTTCAGCCGCTGCCAGATCCAGCGCGCCAGGTTCTCGCTGGTCGGGTTGTCGAGCCCGTCGACCTCGTTGAGGTAGTGATGATCAAGCTGCGCGTACAGCGGTGCGAACGCGGTCTTGATGTCGGCAAAGTCCATGACCCAGCCGGTGACCGCATCGACCGCGCCGTCGACATGGATCTCGATTCGGAACGAATGTCCGTGCAGGCGAGCGCACTTGTGTCCGGCCGGCACGTTCGGCAGCCGGTGCGCGGCCTCGATGGTAAACGCCTTGAAGATCTGCATCGGCCGATTCTACAGGCCACTCCGTTCACGCACAGATCGAACGTCACCTGTCCGCGCCGGTACCGAAGATATTGCGGGAGCACAGACTGAACCCGTGGCGAGGATATGGTGAGACAGCTAATTCATTGAATTAACTGGATGAAACCCAGAACTGCTGGAACAAAATCCTTACATTTCCCTTGCAAGTCTCAGTGCTTGAGACCTAAAATCCAAATAAATGGATTGGGGGTTCCCGGTCGGCGTCATGGCCTCGGTGCGATCATCGGGGCCTTTCGCTTTCTGGGGCCGGGTGAATCTTCAGCCCCAAGCCCTTGAAGCCCACGCCCAGCTGCTTTCGCCCGCCACTGCAGAAGAACGTGCGCTTGAGTCGGTCAAATGCTCGGTTGGCTTGGCCGGGCCTCACGAGCGACAGCCCGATCGGCCGTGCAACCAAGTCCGCTCAACTGGAGCCCAGAAGAGTTCGTCTTTTCGTCGGCGAACACAATTCGGAACGGCAGCGTCCTTCCAAACCTGTTCTCTCCGGCGCAGACCCGTCGAAATCCAAGTTCGAAGAGATCAAAGCCTCCGCATCTACCTGGCCAGCTTTCGATTTGTTTCGGCTGCGCTATATCCTCGACCCCGCCGATGTCGGAGGCTCAGACTACCCCTCCCAAACCTTCTGAGTTCGGCGGAAGTACGAACTCAAGGCCTACGGCGAATACCGCACCCAGCATTTGGTGCTGGAGCCTGGGATCAACCGCATTCAGGAGAACTGCACTGATGCTGACTCATCTTCGCATCAAGAACTTCAAAGCCTGGGTCGATACCGGCCCACTGCGCCTGGCGCCCCTGACGGTAATCTTCGGCGCGAACAGCGCCGGTAAGAGTAGCCTGGGCCATCTGCTGCTGGCGTTGAAGCAGACTGCCTTGTCAGCCGATCGTCGGCGAGCCCTGCACCTGGGTGACGAGAACTCACTGATCGAGCTCGGCACCTTCGCAGAGTGCATCCACAATCACGATCTCTCCCGAAGCCTGCGATTCGAGTTGGCATGGGAACTGCCGGATGGCCTGGAGATCCGCGACCCGCTCACGCAGGCGCGCTTCCGCGGCGATGAACTGCGACTGGACGTGGCGCTGCAGGCCGACAGGCGCGAGCAGCCAATGGTCCAGCACCTGGGTTATGAGTTGAAGAATCAGGGGCAGCGCTCGCTTGCCATGGACTACACTCGCAACCCGGAAGGCAAGCTCGACATTGTCTCCGAGCAGATCAAGCTGGTGCGCAACGTCGGTCGAGGATGGCCGTTGGACGAGCCGGACAAGTTCTACCGCATCTCCGACCAGAGTCGGGCGCGCTTTCAGAATGCTGAATTTCTTAGTGATCTCGCTCTGCAGACGGAGGCGGCACTGGCTGGCATCCATTATCTTGGGCCGCTGCGCGACCACCCCAAGCGCATCTATTCGTGGTCCGGTGAAACCCCCGAGAGTGTTGGGCAGCGCGGTGAGTTCACGATTGCCGCAATTCTCGCGGCAACCATGCAGGAGCGCGCAATCAGTCGCGGCTACAAGAAGAAGGCGTACCTATTCGATGCCCTCATAGCGCAATGGTTAAGAGAGCTTGGTGTCATCGAAAGCTTCACCGTTCGGCCGGTCGCCCAGGGGCGCAAGGAGTACGAAGTTCTGATCAAGACCCATGCCGGCGGGAGTGAGGTGAAAGTGACCGATGTGGGTTTCGGTGTGTCGCAGGTACTGCCCGCGCTGACGCAGGCTTTTTACTGCCCGCCGCACTCTACCGTGTGGATGGAGCAACCTGAGATTCACTTGCACCCGCAGGTGCAGGCGGCACTCGCCGACGTCTTCATCGCGGCCACCAAGGCCCGCGAGCAAGGCAAAGAGCGTGGAGTGCAGCTCATCATCGAGAGCCACTCCGAGCACCTGCTCAACCGCATTCAACGACGGGTAGCGGAAGGTGAGATGGTGCCGGAGGATGTGGCGGTCTACTTCTGTCGCCGAGCGGGTTCAGCGACCGAACTGGAGCCGCTTCGCCTGAACATGTTCGGCGAGATCGAGAACTGGCCGGAGAACTTCTTCGGCGACGAGATGGCCGACATCGCTGCTCGAACCTTGGCTGCGATGGGCCGCAAGATGGAGCAGCGTACGGACTCCAAGTCGTGACGGTGGTGGTCGATACCAAC
>CAZFUH010000147.1:0-2248 GCA_964522235.1 uncultured Rhodanobacteraceae bacterium | reverse complement strand
AACGTGTTGCTGGTGGCCAACGGCCAACATGCCGATGTCTCGCCTGAATGCGTCGTGACCTGCGTGAAGCGACTGCAGGACTTGCAAACTTGCGGCACCGTGGTGGTGGACGATGGCTTTCGCATTCTGGGTGAGTACCAGAAGAAGACCCAGATCAACCCGCCCAAGGGCGTTGGCGACGTGTTTCTGAAGTGGCTGCTGCGCAATGCAGGCAATTCAAAACATGTCCATACCGTGTCGATCACGGAGACCGCATCGGATCATTTCGACGAATTTCCGACTCCTGCACTTCAGCCCAATTTCGACCCGCCTGACCGCAAGTTTGTCGCCGTCGCGAACGCGCATCCGGGAAAGCCACCGATCTGGCAGGCGGCCGACTGCAAGTGGCTGAACTGGTGGACAGCACTGAGCGCGGCGGGCATTGTGGTCGAGTTCCTATGCCCTGATGATGCCTGCCGGTTCTACGCGAAAAAGTTTCCGAATCAACCCATGCCAGCCCTGCCGCCTTGACGAAAAAGGCCAACGCACATGGAGTTGGCCCAATTTCTTCAGCCCCGGTTGACGCGCTTCTTGGAACGTAGCCACCGTGCCCGGCAGGATCGAGTTCCGCACGATCTATGAACGACTTCTTCCGATTCCCCCACATCCCGCATATCGCCTGGCTTGGCGAGGGCAGGCCTCGTGACGACAAAGTGCTGACGCCGGATGAAGTCGCCGCCTTGCTCGCCGACATCGTCGTGGTCGAGGAAAAACTCGATGGCGCCAATCTTGGCCTTTCCGTTTCGCTCGAGGGCGAGCTACTCGCCCAGAACCGCGGGCAGTACCTCATCGACCCCTTCACCGGCCAATTCTCGCGCCTCGGCGCGTGGCTGTCTCAGCATCGCTACGCTCTGGTTGATCATCTGTCGCCGCACCTGATCCTGTTTGGCGAGTGGTGTGCGGCCAGGCACTCGCTGGACTACGCTGAACTACCGGACTGGTTCCTCGTTTTTGACGTGTACGATCGCCAGGCCGAGCGATTCTGGAATACGGCCCGCCGCAATGTCCTCGCGCGCACCGTCGGACTCACTTGCGTGCCCAGCCTCTACCAGGGCAAGGCAACGCTTGCCTCGCTGCACAGGCTGCTGGCGGGTAGCCACAGCCGATACCGCAGCGGCCCGCCGGAGGGCTTCGTCATTCGCCGGCAAGACGATGCCTGGACCCAGTCCCGCGCCAAATTGGTCCGAGCCGAGTTCACCCAGACCATCAGTGAACATTGGCGCAGCCGAAACATCGAATGGAACCGGGTTGCGTTTCCCGCGCCAAAGTAAGGAGCACGTCATGCCGCTATTCACCACGCTCAATTCGGAGGTCATCTGCACGGAGATCGGTGAAGCGCGGGAGCATGTCGTCCTGGCTGCCACCGGCATCACTGCTGCGATTGCGGACGCACTGATCGTTCCAATCTCGACAAATTGTTAGATCGCTTCCTCATCAGTTTCGACAGCGCCGGCCGGCTCCTGGTTTCGCCGTCCCTCTCGCAATCCTCAAAGAGTCCGCTCGGTCTGGACGCGGCCCTACGACTGCGCTGGCTTGCGCAAGAGCAACTGCCCTACCTCAGGTTCCACAGAGCCCGCTTCGAGGGCAAAGTTTGACCTGGCCTCGGCAAACCATGGCTACCGACCCAGTCGAGAACACCGACTGGTAACCTGCACGCTTCTTGGAGGAATCGTTCATGGACAGGGGCAGGCCAAAGACCTGCTGAAACGGATGCAGGGCACGAGCTTGCTCCAGCTGGAAGGTGCCGGCGCGGGTCGTTCTATCGAGTGGGGGAACGGGGCCGGAAATGGATGGAAACGGATGAAGATCATCCGATTCCGGTTGGGAGGACGCGGATAGACTGGGAACAGGATGATGTAGAGAAGCCCTCCTGGTGAGTGGACGAGGCGGTGGCCAGGGGCTCCCTTATGGTGGGCAGCACAACATCGGCGAGACGAGGCCCGGGGCCGGATCGCTGGCCCCGGGCATTGCAGCGGCTTCTTCAGCCGTTGTCGACGACGTGGAACTGGCCCTTCATGATCACGAAGTGACCGGGGAAGGAGCAGAAGAAGGTGTACTTGCCGTCGGCATCGAGCTTGTCGATGCTGAAGGTGATCGTGGTCTTCTCGCCACCACCGATAACGGGCGTGTAGGCGATGACGCGCGCATCGCCGGGCTTGACGTACTCGTTGTCGAGCCCCGCCTGCATGCCGTCCTGATTGACTGCCTG
>CAZFUH010000146.1:0-10070 GCA_964522235.1 uncultured Rhodanobacteraceae bacterium | reverse complement strand
CGCAACAGCGGGTTCAGCCACGGTGCGAACAGGGCACTGCCGATCAGCCAGGTCGCAACGACAATGACCAGCAGGCGCAGACCGCGAATCCCGGCGATGTCGCGCTTCAGCAGGTCACCGATCATGGACGGGCTTGGCCGCGTCGAGAACCAGTTCACCGGCGCGGCGTATCGCTGCGCTGCGCCAATGCAGCCAATTGCCGTCGGGGTCTTGACGCACGGTGATCAGGTTCGCCCAATACAGCGCCCGCAGCAGCGGATCGAGCAGATAGGGCTGGGCCGGCGCCAGGCGCTCTCGTTGCAGGTACTCGGCGAGTGCCGGCATTGCCGAGGGCAGGGCAAGCAACGGTAGAAGGCTTTGCCACAGTGGTTCGTGATGAGCCAGGCGTTCGATCAGGCTGGCATCGTCGTGTTCGTCGTCGTCGGGCCGTTCGCAGAGCAAGGACACGGCGGCGCCGGCCAGCAGCGGATGGCCGCCGGACAGGCGCAGGGCACGCCCGGCATCGATCTGCGCCTGTCCGGTCCGCTGCGCCATCGCCAGCAGATCGATCGCGGTCAATTCCGGCCAGGTCGCGGCGCTGGCGATGTTCAGCAGCGACAGATCACCGCCCTGGTACTTCAGGTCGGCCAGGGCTGCGCCGCCGCAGATCAGCAGATGCAGACGGCCGCTGTACATCTCGCTCAAACTGCGCAGGATCCCGGCCAGGACCTGACGCAGATCCGGATCGCCCTGCTCGAAGCGGCTGACCAGGCAGAACAGCCGCCTGCCTTCCTGCAGCCGTTGCGCCATCGCGGTCTCGAAGGCGTAGTCGGAGTCGATGCCGGGCAGGCCGCATTGCGCGCCGATCGCCGCGAAATATCCGGCCGCGTCGGCGGCCAGGCTGTAGGGCGGCTGCAGATGCAACACGGATTCGGCGCCATAGCGGCGCGCGGCTTCGGCGAGGATCTGCTCACGCTCCGGTGGCTGGCCCAGATGCGCCTGGGTCAGCAACATGACGATCGGGTATGGGCGCAGCGCGTCCAGTTGATCGAACAGTGCCACCGCCGGTGCGGCTGCGCCAGGCTCCGGCTGCGCCGATGGCGCCGATTCGGCTGGAAATTCCGGCTCGAAACCGACCGCCGTCAGCAATCGGTTGGTCTCGTTCTCGGTCAGGCGCAGGTAGGCGGCGCAGGCGAGCACCTTGTCGCGATGCTTGCGGTTGGGCAACGAATCGCCGTTGCGCCAGTTGTTGACCGCCTCTCGGCTCATGCCGATCTCGCTGGCGACGCCGGCCGCGCTGGCGCGGATCCGACGCATATAGCGGCTGAGCAGTTGCGGGAACTCGGAGATCGCCATCGCGGGAACAAGAGCAGGGGCCGGGACGCTGCACCCTAGCACTACACTTGCGTTGTCGCAGGTGATGTTCATCCCGGTCATCCCGAAGCGCCGGTCAGCGCAGCATGTAGGGCATCAGCAACACCCAGGCTCCGATCAGGGCTGCGTACTTGATACCGGTGATGATCGCCGGCTGCGGTGAATAGGGCTTGGGTTGCAGGATCCGCATATACGGCGGATTGCGCAGACGCAGGACCAGCAGCCACAGTGTCAGTGCCGCGAGCAGCGAACCGATGACGATGACACCGGTGCTGCCGAGCAGCTCCAGCAGCCAGGCAAACAGTTGCTTCGCGCCCCTGCGGCTGCCTTCGGCCTCGTAGCCGCCTCTGGCCTGAATCGTCGCTGCCGCCGACGCCATCACCTTGGTCAGAAAGCCGATCACGCTCAGTGCCAGCAATGCCCCGAACGCGGCGCGTGGCCGGTTGTATTGATCCTCGTAGCGCTGGAACCGGTCCTGGCTTGCGTCTTCGATGGCGTCGAAGACTTCGTTGCGGATGCGCTCGTCGTCGATGCTGAGGTCTACCGTAGTACTGTCCTTGCCCTCACGTACCGTGAACTCGATGTCGTCGTCGCCCCTGCTGTTCTGTACCCGGCTGGTCGCGCGCAACACGACGTGGGTGGCCTCCTCGCCGAACAGCGTCGCCGGAGACTTGCCGGCGCGAAGTTGCTCGATCTGGTTCAAGGCAATGGCATTTGCCATGCGCTGCGCGTAGACCGCTTCATTGCTGACCACGATCAATTGGGTCTTGTCACCGTTTACTTCCTGCCAGTACCGCATCTATTCCTTCCCCATGCCCGATCCAGCGTCGGACCTGCGCTGCCGCGACCCAGTTGTCGCGACGACGCCAGTGTCCGCGGGCATCGCCGATGTCGGAATCGCGAAAGCGTCCAGCGTCTGCCGCGGTCGCTTGACGCGGCGTCAAGTGCTGTCGCCGCAGTTAATCGAAGCCGTTGGCGAACAGCAGGTCGGACCGGTACTCGAGCGCGCCCAGATCGGTCAGCGCCGGTGCCGGTCGGCGCCCGGCAGCGGTAAAGTCATCGTGGGCGTCGGTGCGCCGGGTCAGCTGATCCAGGGCCGGGGTGGCCTGGTCGGTCAGGCGCAGATCGCCCCCAGCGACGTCGACGAACCAGCCAGCCTGGGCGGCGGTTTCATTGATGCCGAGCACGGGCACGGCGCCGTTGCGCGGCATGATCGCGGCGTCGCTCAGATTGCCGGCGACCTCGACATTGACCGCATCGGCGAATCGAATCTCGATCGCGTTCGCGTAGCGGCCGCGGGTCAGTGCTGTGTTGTGCAGAATGCGTGCATTCGGCGAGGTCGTGTAGATCGGCACGTCGACGGCGTAGGTTGCATCCGGATTCCAGTGGATCAGATTGTTGCGGACGATGCCGCCGCTGTGGTCGCTGGCGCCGACCAGGCCCAGCGAGATGCCACGTGAGGAATCGATGATGGTGTTGCGCTCGATCAGGCTGTCTTGCGCACCCTGCCAGATCAGGATCGCCGGACCGGCCAGGGCGCCGTTCTGGCAGCGGATGTTGCGGATCAGACTGTCGCGGATGATCCAGCGATTGCCGCCGGTGACGTCGATGCCATTGGTATAGCAGGTATTTGGCGGGCTGCCCTGGGGATGCGCTAGCGCGCCGACGGTGTAGTAGACCTCGGAGTATTCGACGATGACATCGTTCGCGCCGACGCCCGAGCCCTTGATGATCTGCTGCCCGGCATCGAAGGCGCGGACGTTGTAGAGGCGGATGTCGCGGGCGCCTTGCTGACCCTCGATGCCGATCGCATGGTAGTAGACCTGGCCGACCGACAGGTTGGCGATCGTGACATCGCGGGCGGTAAATGCCTGGAAGCCGTACGGCACGATCGGATCGAGCATGCCGGCACCAAGCAGGATGACGTCGGCGGGATCATTGGTGGCGCCGCGGATCTGGATGTTGGTGATCGCGGCGGCGCCGTGCCGGCCGACGGTCAGGCGACCGTCGACGCCGTTGGGAAAGTTCACCGCCGACAGGTCATAGACGCCCGGGGCAATCACGATCGCGCGGTTGCTGGTCAGGTTCCAGCAGGCGTTCGCCAGGGCTTGGGCTGAGTTGACATGGACGATGGTGTAGTCGGCCGGGTCCGGCGCCGGCAAGGGTGGTGCCTGGGCCGGCAGCCGCGCCGGTGCCGGAAGGCTCGAACCGAGCAGGATCACGGCTGCGGCGGCACCGAGATATATGCGCATGTGATTCCTGCCTCCCCCCGGGGCTGAACCTGGATCATACCGGCATTGTCCGATCCGATCCGATCCGATCCGCCGCGACGATCCTTCTCCCCGCACGCGGCCCTGCGCGACCGCCCTGGGCACCGGTCGGCGTGCCGGAACAACGCATGGTCCCGTTTCCGTCGGTCGGCGCCGGGGCCTGGGTATAGTCGGGTCATCGAACCGGGAGAACACGCCATGATCACGAAGCTCGCCGCACGACTTCCCGCAGTTGCGCTCTGTCTTTGCTCGGGTTCCGCGGTCGCGACCGAGAGCACGCGGACCTCGTGGTCGTTCCAGACCGATGAGGCGTTCGAAGCGGCCGACGTTCCGTCCTATGCCGGCGACCACGGCGACATCCATGCCCGCATCGACGCCGAACTCGATCGCCATCTTGAACACTTGCGGCGCTGGGTCCGGCAGCGTTCGATCAGTGCCCAGAATGACGGCATCCACGAGATGGCACGGCTGGTCGCGGACGATCTTGAGGCCCTGGGTTTCGTCGATGTCGAACTGGTCGAGACCCCCGGCCATCCGGGCGTATTCGGCCACTACGATGCCGGCGCCGACAAGACCCTGCTGGTGTACATGATGTATGACGTGCAGCCGATCGAGGACAACTGGCGCATCGACGATCCATTCGCCGGCACCCTGGTCGAGGATGAGCGCGGCACGGTGCTGATGGCGCGCGGTGCGACCAATCAGAAGGGACCGCAACGAGCATTCCTGAATGCGCTCGATGCGATCATCAGGGAGCGCGGCACCCTGCCGGTGAATCTGTACGTGGTCGCCGAAGGCGAGGAAGAACTCGGTTCGCCGAATTTCGGCGCCGTGCTGGAACCGTATCTCGAGCGCCTGCGCAGCGCCGACGGCGCGTACTTTCCCATGAATCTTCAGAACCTGGACGGCAGCGCGTCCTTGAACCTCGGCGTCAAGGGCATCATCTATTTCGAACTGGAGGCGCGCGGCGGCGACTGGGGTGGGCCGAGCCAGGCCGAGATCCACGGCTCGTTCAAGGCCCTGGTCGACGCCCCGGCCCTGCGCCTGGTGCAGGCGATCGCGTCAATGACCAGTGCCGATGGCAACACGATCACGATACCGGGCTACTACGACGCCGTGCGGGCGCCGACGCTGTCCGAGCAGCGTCTGGTCAATGCCCTGGCGCGCGATCCCGATGACCAGACGCGGCAGCGCGCACTCGGCGTCGCGCGCTGGATCGACGGGGTCACCGGCCGCGATGCCGTGCTGCGCAATCTGTACCAGCCGACGCTGAACATCAACGGCATCTGGAGCGGCTACACCGGTGCCGGCATGAAAACGATTCTGCCGCATGTCGCGACCGCGAAGATCGACTCCCGGCTGCCGCCGGGGCTGGAGCCGGACGCCGCCTATGCCTTGATTCGCGCGCATCTGGATGCCGGCGGTTTCAACGAGATCGAGCTGCGGCCACTGTCCGGCTATCCTGCGGCGTCGACCGAGGTCGATTCGGCCCTGGTCCAGGCGGTGATCAGCGTCTTGAACAAGTACCAGGCGACGCCGCGGGTGGCGCCATGGCTGGCCGGCAGTGCGCCGTTCTACCAGTTCACGCAGAACCTGGGGCTACCGTTCGTGTTCGGCGGTCTCGGCCATGGCAGCGGCGCGCATGCGCCGAACGAGTTCATGCTGATCCATCCGGCGCCCGGGGTTCGCGCTGCCGGCCTTGCCGAGGTCGAGAAATCCTATGTCGATATTCTGTTTGCTCTGGCCGATGCCGAGTAACTCGCCGTTCCCAGGTGCACGTGTACCGGTCGTGTTCGACGAGCGGCCGATTGACCAGGGCGCTCGTCGGCCGACAGGTGCTACGACGAGCCGGGGCCGTCGACGTTGGCAGCCGGGCGTTCGTCGTTGGCGTAGCGCCCGGGCGTGTGGCCGGTCATGGCCTTGAAATCTCGGATGAAATGGGCCTGGTCGAAGTAGCCGAGCTCCAGCGCCAACTGTGCCCAATCGGCCGGTGTGCCGGCGGCCATCCGCTCGACCGCTTCGTGCAGCCGATAGCGGTTGATCACCCATTTGGCACCGATGCCGACGTAATCGTGAAACAGCCGTTGCAGGGCGCGTGCATTCAGGCCGAAGTGTTCCTGTACCTGTTCGACCCGGGTCAGGCCGCGCTGCTCGGCGATCGAATCGACGATGACCCCGGCGCGCAGCGCCTCCGGGTCCGGTTTCGGCAGGCAATCGCGCAGGAAACGCTCGGCGACGGCGATCATTCCGGCATCGTCGCTCTGCTCGAACAACTGTCGTTCGAACGTCATCACGGCAGCACCAAACAGATCGACCGGCGGCAGCGAGCGATCACGCAGCTCCGATACCGGTCGACCCAGGAACGGTCGGAACCCGCCGGGGCGGAACTTGATCCCGAATACGCCATCGCGTCCGGCCAGGGTGCGACTGAAGCAGCCGCTGTGGATGCCGTGAATCAGCGACCTGCCGGGCTGCATGACCAGGTGCACGTTCGGGTGCGGCAGGGTTTGCCGGGTCTGTGCCGGCAGACCGCGCAAGTCCCAGCGCACGATCCAGAAATGCTGGACCAGGTCGGCAAGCAACGGCTCGGGCGCGATGCGGACATGGTGAAAATTGCCTGCAGCCGGGGCATGGCGAAGAATGCCACGCGCCGGCCC
This sequence comes from uncultured Rhodanobacteraceae bacterium, assembly GCA_964522235.1. Classification (GTDB taxonomy): domain Bacteria; phylum Pseudomonadota; class Gammaproteobacteria; order Xanthomonadales; family UBA2363; genus Pseudofulvimonas. Next base: position 3,790 of record CAZFUH010000146.1, on the reverse strand, counting down.
GGGGTCGCGTCGATCCTGGGGCCGCTCTTCAGCCACTGCGGCCAGCGTCACGCTGCCGTCGCGGCGGGTCTTGCCTGGTCTGTCGTGTTTTTGCAATCGTCCGAGTCTCGCGGATGATTCACTATCCCGACCGAATGCTACTCCGGAGTCGCCATGAAACCAGTCGCGGGTCTTGCGTTTCTGCTCTCGTTGTCGTCCGGCTTTGTTCCGGCAGCCGGTCTCGAAGCCATCTCAGTGGAGCCTAAGAGCATGCAGGTCAAGGGTCAGTTCGATGTAAAGGTCATGCCACAGCAGGCCGACAACGATGAAGCGCGCGACGCCGGCATCAGCCGGCTGTCCCTGGACAAGCGCTTTCATGGGCCGCTCGATGCCAGCAGCCAGGGCGAGATGCTCGCGCTCGGCGATGGTGTCGAGGCCGGCGCCTATGTCGCGATCGAGCGGATCACCGGCACCCTGGATGGCCGCAGCGGCAGTTTTGCCATGGTCCATCGCGCGCTCATGAACCGCGGCGTACCCGAACACTGGTCGGTCCTGGTCGTGCCCGACTCCGGCACCGGCGAACTGGCCGGAATCGATGGCAGCATGAAGATCATCATCGCCGACGGCCACCATCACTACCAGTTCGACTACAGCTTGCCCGAGCCGTCTGAGCGGTAGGCGGCGACCGCTGCGCCGGTGCGGTTGCCGGCGCCCTGGCTCTGTGCCAAGGTTCGGCGCGATGAATCGTGCCGGCCTGCTCATCGTCGTGGCATTCGGGTTGTCGATCGGCTTGCTGCTGATCCTGCTCCAGCTTGCCCGGGTATTGTGGTGGCCGCCACGGCCGCTGGACGTGTTTCCGGCCCTGGTCGGACTGCTGTTCCTGTTCGTCGGCACGATCCTCGGCGCACGCCTGCACCGGTCCCGGACCGCTCCGGCACAATCACCGCCGGCGTTGGACACAGTCGCGGACGATCTCGATGATGCCGATGCCGCTTCGCCATTGAGCCGACGTGAGCGACAGGTGCTGTCGGCCTTGGCCGAAGGCTGTTCGAACGCCGAGATCGCGCGGCGGCATTTCGTTTCCGAAAACACGGTCAAGACCCAGGTCCGGCAGATCTGCAGCAAGCTCGAGGTCAGTCGGCGTGGACAGGCGGTCGCTCGGGCGCGCCAGATCGGGCTGCTGTCGTGAAAATCATTACTTCGGGGGATGGCAGACTCAGGCGCAGATTGCCTACTGTGCCGGCAGTCCACACCAGGGAGTTCACCCGATGCTGAAGCTGGCACTGAAATATGGCCTGATCGCGGCGGCAATCATGATCGCCGTGATCATCGTACCGTTCTACTGGCAGGATCAAGATCCTGCCGCGCTATCCGAACGAATGAAGCTCGGCGAAATCGTCGGCTTTCTGACCATGGCGCTTGCCATGGCCCTGGTCTACTTCGCCTTGCGCGAACAGCGCAGCCGACTCGGCGGCCGGCTCGGGTTCTGGCAAGGTGTGCTGACCGGAGCCGCGACCACCATGGTCGCCGCGACCGTGTTCGGCCTGGCGACCACGTTGCTCTATGTCGCAATGGGACCGGAGCGCACGTACGAGTTCATGCAGCTGTACATCCAGTACAGCGCTGGTGCCGACGAGATGGCGCGTGCACAGGCTCTGGCTGAATTCGAAGCGAACCGGGGCCTGTGGCTGAGTCCCTGGTTCAACGGCGCGCTGATGTTCGCGACCGTGGTCCCGATTGGTCTGCTGCTGACGCTGATTTCCGCCTGGTGGTTGCGCAGCGACGGTGCGCAGCGCAGCGAGCCGGCCGGATAAGCCGGTCCCTGGCCGTCTCAGCCGCGCGGATCAGCGCGGCCGCGGCGGCGTCAGAAGCACGGCGATCAACGCCAGTACCGCGGGCAGGGCCTGGGTCAGCAGGATCGAGGTCTTCGCGGTCAGGCCGCCGAAGACGCCGGCAGCGATCACGCAGCCGAGAAAGAACAGCTTGAGATCACGCCGGTCCGCCCACAAGGCCCAGAACAGGCCGGCGGCGAGGAAGCCGTTGTACAGCCCCTGGTTGGCGGCGAGAACCGCCGAGCTGGCCGAGATCTCCGGTGTCATCTCGAAAATCCTGCGGCCGAGCGGGTGGTCCCAGAAGAACATTTCCAGAACCAGGATGCCGACATGGCTCAAGGCCACGAACGCGGTCAGGACCATCGCCAGCTTGCGCATCGCAAAATCTCCGCAGCGGATTCGATCAGGTTTTCATAGAGTATCGCAGCGCCGGCGCGAGTGCTGCGGCGCTGGAACCCGTTCGGCCCTCAGAACAGTGATCAAAAACCGGCGCTCCGGGCGCGCTCCTGCACCCGCCAGCGCTGTTCGTAGAGGCGGTCGCGTTCACGCTTGTGATGCTCGAGCCAGCGGCCGTCGATGCGTCTGCTGGTCTCGGTGGCGTCGTCGGCACGCATGGCCTTGCGCAGGCGATCGACCTCGATGTCCTGTTCGCGAATACGCAGGTCCAGTTCGTAGAGCTCCTGGCCGAGCTGCAGGCCGGCGACAAAGCCGGCTTCCAGATCGGGTGGGCATTGGCCATGGTAGCCGCCGTTCTGGCTGCCGATCCGATAGCCGTGCGTTCCGACACAGAACCGCGGCAGCGCCTGCGCGTAACCCTCCTGCCATTGTTGGACATCGGGCTCGACACCGATGCCGGCACAGGCTTGCCGATGTCGCTCGACCTGATATGGGGCATGGCCGGCCATGGCGTCGGTGCCGCCCAACTGCCACCAGTCCACGGTCAGGCACTGCTGTTCGCTCAGCGTGGCGCAGCCTGCAGACAGTGCCAGCGAGGCGAGCAGCGGCACACGGACTCGTCGCTGAATCATGTTTGCGTCCTGTCGAAGTCTGCTCCGTTCCACGCCGATTGCGTCGGAAAGAGGCCAGCTTTCCTTGGTGCGTGCGGTTTCCGAGTCTGCCAGCCGATCGAGCTGGTGGCCCTGACGACCATCTGTTACGACGGAGCATGATCGAACGATGAAGCATTGGCATGCCGGCGAGGACGAGGCCAAGGCCGTGCCGATGGGCCCGGGCAGCTACTGGTACCAGCCGGGCGGCAGCATTCATGCCGATGCCTGCCTGAGTGAGCGTTGCGTGTTGTTCATCCGCTGGGATGGTGCACGTGACGTCCGGCTTGCCGAGTGATCGATCAGCAGCGGGCCACTGCCCGGGTTTGGTTCAGTCAGCCAATAGCAGGGCAGCCAGTTCGTCGCCGAGGTGTTGGCGCAGATGGTTTCGATAGCGATCGCTGCGGGCGTAGCCGCCGTGCTTGGCGAAGAACGCTTCGATCACGCCGGTCCAGTCCGAGCCGTGCGGCAGGATGACGCCGAACTGTTCGGAGCCGTCGTCGGCAACGGCATGTCGGCGCAGCGGCCGCCCGGCCTGGCGGGCGCGCCAGTAGTTGTACACGTCCAGATAGCCGAAGTAGCCCGGTCCGGAGGCAAGCAGGTCGACCAGCTCGTCGTTGGATCGGACCGGCTGTTCGACCAGAGACGGCAGCCAGCGTTCGCGCAATGCCTGGATCCGCTGCTCGTGCAAGGTGCCGGAAAACGTCAGGGCGGTCAGGTGGCTGAAGTGTTCGCCAATCCGATCCAGCGCCGGCAGCTCCGGTATGTCGTTGTTGCTCACCAGTACGGCGATGTTGCTCAGGTAGGGCGGAGAAAAATCCAGCTCGTCGCGGCGCGTTGGCGTGATCGTGACATTGCCGATGCCGAACACGCTTCCTTGTGATGCCTTCACCTGCTGGTAGAAGCGCGACCAGTCCGGTTGTGCCAGCCAGT
>CAZFUH010000145.1:6661-10102 GCA_964522235.1 uncultured Rhodanobacteraceae bacterium | reverse complement strand
CGACGGTTCCCGCAAGCAGGCCGTAGGACAACTTGATGAGATAACGTCCAAGCAAGCCGAGCAGCAGAATTTTCCAAGCTAACGATCCGATCAACACGATACTGTCCGCCCAACCGAGACTGCCCAGGTCAGTCTGCAGTAGTCGGCGGGCATGCTGCGGAGCTTCTACAAACAGGCCGTGCCGGAAGTGGACCAGAGCGCCACCCAGCAGCACGATCAAGAAGACCGAGCAGGCAATGGCATAGCCGCTGACAAATAGCGCGAATCGCGGAGACATGGCCCGTTTGGCAGGGTCTGCAGGGAGTCCACGCCACCGCCGCCAGATGCCCCGGAGCGCGGCCATCGCATCGGCGCGCAAGTTGGGGGCGCCGAGCAAATCGCTGAGAAACCAATAGCCGTCCATCCGCAGCAGCGGATTCATGTTCCACAGGATCGAGATCGTGACGGCCACCGATAGTGCAAGAAAGCCCGCTGAGGGATACCAGTAGTTGACCAGCATCAGAGCCGCCACCGCGAGACCCTGCATGTAGATGCCTGCGACATCAATCAGGGCGCGTTGTCGGCGCGGCAGTCGCCAGATTTCCGAAAGGTCGGCGTATGCCACTGGAAAACAGACGTACCAGCCGACCCCTATTCCGACCTGACGCGCGCCGCCGCGCCAGGCGGCCGTCGCATGCCCGAGTTCATGCAACAGGACGATCGCCAGCCCTAGCCCGAGGATCAGCAGCACATTCGTCGAGGTAATGACGGCTACTTGCGCGGGCTTCAAAAGCGCATCGATCAAGGCGATCTGGCCGGCGGCAATGACAGCCAAGCCCACGATGATGGCCCGCGGCGTGAACAGCCAAGCTAGCCGGCGTGCGACGGAGTTGACTACCGCGGGCGGGAGCAACTGCAGCATCAGGCTGAGATAGCGTGGGCGCTTGGGTTGCATCGGTGCCAGCAGCTCTGATGCGTTGTCGGGCACCAGGATGTTCTTGCTGACACATTGCTCCAGCAACGCGGTCTCAAGGCGCTGGAGCCCAAGTTCGGTCCAGCCCCTCGCGCGTAGTTCGGTCAGCACTTCGTCGATGCGGCGTGGCTCGTTGAACTGGTCCAACGCCATATGGACAAGTTTCGATACCAACACTCGTTGCGTCCTGCCCGAGGGGTCATCCAGTTCGAACAGCCATAGAGATCCGCTGCCGTCATCGAATGCGCTCGCACGCAGCGAAGGGTTGCGACACCATTTCTGGATCTGGCGGTCTGTCACGTTCAGCAGTTCTCTTGTCGCCAGCGTGGAGGTAACGAAAGCGTGTACAACCATGCCGAGAGCGGCAGTCGCCGAATGCGGCTGCCGCTCCGGAAGGCGGGCCGTCTATTCGCCTTGGCGAATGGACGGCGTCAGTCGAGTTTCATGTTCAGGGGCAAGGATCGGGGTTCGGATTGAAGGGGCCGCCGCTACCATTGCCGCCGCCCTCGCCGCCGCCGCCGCTGTTGTCGCAGTCGTCGCCGCCACCGCCACCGCCACCGCAGCAGCTGAACTCAACACGCTGCTCCAACTCCGTAATGCTGATTTCCTCGATGAGATTGTCCATCATGTAGCTCCTTGGTCGTGGATGGGCTGTCGCCCGGGGTATCCTGGCCAGCCAGGATTCAATTGCGATTGCGATGCTCGTCTGCCGATGGCAAACCGCACGACGTCCGAGCGGGTTGCAGGGCCGGTGCCGCATCGGAAGCAGAACGAAGCAGACCGCGTGCGAGCAGGCCTTGCAGCAGCGACACAGCATCATGTTCGTCGGCGCCTTTCTCGCGTAACCAAGCCACTGCAACCGTGGGCAGCACCACTTGGCCTTTCATCAGTGCATACAGGCCGTGAGCCCACACGGGGAGGCGATAGGCTTTTTGCCGACCTACATGCACCCAGAACTGGTCCTTGTCCCGCTCGAACAAGGTCACGTCGGCACCTGGGACATGCAGCGGAACGACGCCGCTGACGCCTCCTTCGTCTCGGGCCGTTGGCAATGGCGATGCTCGACGCAACGCCAAGGCAGTCTCGTCCGGAGCCTGCGCCAACCAGCGGTGCAAGCAGAACGCGAACTCCCAGTGTTGCGGTGCAGTGTCGACGGCCGAAGCAAGGGCGCTGTACAGCGACTGCATCACTCGCTGCTGGTCGGCGAGCCGAAGTTCTGGCGCGATCTGCCTTGTCTTGTCAGCAGGCCGCAAGAGTGGTCCGCACATCACGGACGATTGGCCTGGGGAACTTTCCTGCACCAACAACGGCATGATCGGCAGGCGCAGACTCTGGGCGAGTCGAGCGATCCCTGCCTTGACGCGGATACGGCAGCCGAGGAATTCAAATTCGACTGCGCCTTCGGCCACCAGGTGCCCGTCTGGACCCATGTTGCCGTCGACATAGATGACGCCGATGCGGCCGCTTCGAAGCGACTGCAGGAGGGTGCGGCCGACGCGTGGATCCTCCACCTCGATCAGCCGCATCGCGTGTTCAAATGCTGGGGGAGCGACGCGCGCCAGGTCACTACATTCAAAATACGCGCGCTTGGCTACCGGGGCGACGAACGGAACACTCATACACGCCAGGTCGGCCAATACCTGACGGTGCCCGCCGTAGTGGAATAGCGCTACCAGCAATCCACCATGTTCGGCACGCGCCTGCTCGAGATCCAACCGATTCCAGCCGCACAGACGCGGCGGCGCCTGTAGGCAGGCCCGCTGTTCAGTCACGGCGCTCTCTGCCTGGAACCGAGCCCTCAGCTTCTGCAGGTATACGGAAAACTCCGCGATCCGACCGTCGCGCTGGCGCACGGCGCTGCGGGCCAGGTCTTCGATCGCCGTCACTGTGCGCTGCCCGCGAAACAGGGTCAGCAGATTCATGTAGTAATGAATGAACTCACCAGGATGAGCCCGTGAGGCAACGTTGGCGGTGCCAGGACTGCTTTGCGTCTGCCCCGCGGCCCTTGTTTCGCGTTCGAGCATCATTGTTCTCTTTCCTGCCTGGAAGAACTGAAGCGCAACAGCGCGCCTGCACCACTACGCGACAAGCGGGGGAATTCCTGGTCACACGGTTCGAAGTACGTCGAGCAATACCGGCAGGTCGCCCGCCCCGGCCACCTCAACCCCATCGGCCACCAGATGCCCATGCTGTTCATGCTGGCGGCCCTGGACCTCCAAGCCCAGCAAACGGCACGCGACGCGGACCTGGGCATCCCCGCCGAGGCGTTCGAACGCTTCGACGACGACTACCGCCGCACCATCGAGGCGGCCGTCCCGCGCTTCGATGGCGACGGTCTGGCCGAGCGCCTGCGCACCCTGCACGCACGCCATCCCCAGGAGTGGTCCGGGCAGCACGGCGACCAATGCCGCAGTGCGGGCCAGGCAGCTAAAAGAACGTATCGCTGACCTCCGTCCAAGGCAGGTGGAGTTCGACAGCGAAAAGCCGTC
>CAZFUH010000145.1:0-6561 GCA_964522235.1 uncultured Rhodanobacteraceae bacterium | reverse complement strand
AAGCCGTCCTTGAGCGCGACCCGATGAATCTCTATGCGCCGCGAAGCGCGGCGAAGGCTTACGCGCTGCTCGAGAACTGGCAGCGGGCGGAGGCACTGGCCAGTGCCATGATCGAACGCTCTCATCTGATCATCCGTCCACCCGTACCAGTCATGGACGCCGATCATCCGCTCTATGCGATGAATCGAATGGCCGCCGAAGATATGTTGACATTGCAGCGAGGCGGAAGGGCGGAGCCATTGCTGCTGCGCGCAAGAATTCGCCTGCAAACTGGAAACCCAGTCGGCGCCCGTGAGGATCTGATCGAAGTCCGACGGTTGGGTGTAGACAAGTTCCTGGAATCCATCGCGGAAACTCCGAGTTGTGAGCCGTCAAGCACACAGCCGGAGAGGCTTTGCCGGGGATACTTACGCTGCCTACGTGACAGTGACAAGCTCAGGCTGGCCGCGCTCCGAGCAAGAGCTGCGGACCGCCAGCTGCCCGCTTCCGCCGATAGTGCGCGATTGCTTTACTGACCCAGAGAGGGTGAACGAAGTCTTGGGAACGCCCAGCACAGGAACCCCTCCGCTACCCGATGCGCGCTGACGGTCACGGCAATGGCAGACAACGGGGAACAGGGTGGAGCCTGCTGATTGGTACTGAACTGCGCTGCATACTCCGGCTGCCCAGACGGTCAGGTTGCCGGTGAACCGTTCGCGCAAGCCGCGAGCCGCGGCCACGCCGTCGCCCCTGAGAATTTCAGCCGAGTCGTTTCCTATACCCTTCCCTCACAGAATGGGACTCTGACCCCGATCGTCCAGTCCGCAGGGCGCTTGCGGGACGGCAGATCGCGGCCGGTCCGGCGCGTGGCGAAAGACCCTCACCCAAGAACGCTTCCCCCCATGAACCAGAGAGGAAGCGTGGCTGTTCGGTGATTCTTACCGAGTCGTGGGAACGAAGGCCGCCAGGAGAGCCGGCCCAGCGAGAATACCCCCACTGGCGACAATCGCCGCTTCGATCAACCATGTCTGGTTAAGGTAAACGCCGTTGCCCTTGTCTACGGCACGGATCACCGCGCCCATGAGATCCAGGAGTGCCTGCGACTGAGGCTGGACTGCGGCCTGTCCCATGAACGCATCGCGCGTGCCCTTGGGCTGTCCACCCAGCCAGACCGACAGGGCTTCGGGGTCGAGCTCCAGCGCCTGATCCAGCCAGGTTTCCAGTTGTTGCGGATCGATCGGCAATTTCACATCGGCGCTGTCGATCCAGACGGCGCCGGCACCACGCTCGTCAGGAACGCTGCCGGCGCGCGGCAGCGACGCGTCGCAGCTGATCGGTGATCTTCGTCATGGCGGCGAATATCGACCGGCCGTCGATGTACGCTGCCCGCTGATTCCGTTCCGCTACCAGGACCAGCGGCCGCCCTTCCAGCCCTCGATCTCCCGTATGGCCGATACGCTAGCTCATCTCGTAGAACACGAACGGATCATCAATCGCAGCCGCTTTCTCGCCTTCGGTTTTCCGGTCGACGATCCGGATGCGGCCCTGGCTGCGATCGGCGCACACAGCGTTGCCGACGCCAGTCACAACTGCTGGGCCTACCGGATCGGCAATGCCTATCGTTTCAACGACGATGGCGAACCCGGCGGAACCGCCGGGCGGCCGATCCTGGCCGCGATCGATGGCCAGGGCTTCGACCAGGTCGCGGTCCTGGTCGTGCGCTGGTTCGGCGGCATCAAGCTCGGCGCCGGCGGTCTGGTGCGCGCCTATGGCGGCTGCGCCGCCGAATGCCTGCGCACGGCGACGCGGCGGCCTCTGGTCGATCATGCACAGCTGCACTGCGCGCTCGATTTTGCGCTGGAACAGGCCTTGCGCAACGCGCTTCCCGAGCACGGCGCCGAAATCGTCGAGCAGGGCTACAGCGCCGATGGCCTGCATCTGCGCCTGCGAGTGCCCGCGAGCCGGGCTGCCGAGCTGCAAGAGCACCTGACCAACCTGTGTCGAGGTCGGATCGATTTCGACACCCTGGCCAACGACTCCTGATCGCGTCCGCGCCATCAGGCAGGCGCGCCCGCTTGCGACGGCGCCAGCCAGCTTGACCGGCCAAAAGAGCTCGGAACCGTACGCGACCTGATGTCAATGTAAATGTCACTTGACATTTCGGGCATGCTGCCTCAAGCTTTTGTCGCGGTTCCTTTACTTAATGACAAGGAGGGTAATCAAATGACTGCACACACATCGGCCCGGAGCTCCTGGGCGGCGCGAACGGTAAGGACTACGCTGCACCTGATGGCTTGGACCGTCGCCTGGGTCGCGAGCCTTGCGCTGGCCAAATTCGGCCCGGGCACGCTTTGGACCGAACAGACGGCGACGACCGTGGCTGTGATCGGCTTCAACATTCTGATCGGTCTCGGCATGCTTCTTGCCAACAAACGCCATCTTCAAGCGCTGGATGAGCTGCAGCGCACCGTGCAATTGCACGCAATGGCCTGGGCCCTCGGTGCCGGACTGGTCGGCGGGGCCAGCTGGACACTGATGGAACGCCACGGCCTGATTGCATTCGAGGCTCAAATTGGCCATGTACTCATCTTGATGACATTGGTCTATATCGTCGCGATCATCGTCGGAACGAGGCGGTACCAATGAAGAACCGGCTCAAGGTATTGCGCGCCGAACGCGACTGGACCCAGGCGCATCTGGCGCAGATGCTGGAGGTGTCGCGGCAAACCGTCAATGCGATCGAAACCGGCAAGTACGATCCGAGCCTGCCGCTTGCCTTCAAGCTGGCTCGGCTCTTCAGCTTGGCGATCGAAGAGATTTTTCAGGACCAGGAGGCGTGAGCGGCTGATGAACTGTCGGCAGCACCGGGACCATGCGCGACGCATCGCCCCGGTGCATTCATCCTACTGACACACCTCGACGCGAAGGTTGTCGAAGTAGTAGCCATTCGGCGTGCCGGCGGTCGTGTTGCTGTCGCTGCTGGCACGCCAGCGCAACTGCACCGTCTGGCCTGCGAAGTCATCGAGATCGACGATCGAACGTACCGGCGCGTTCAACGGTGTCTGCGCGCACCACGCTTCGCGTCCGGCCAGCGGCGCACCGCCACTGATCAGACCGGTGTACGGGTCGGTAAACATGCGCTCACCGGTCAACACCGCGAAGTTGCTGCCGCCGTCATTGCTGGCCTCCAGCGAGGCGCCGTCCCAGCAGCCGTTCGGGCCGTCGATCTCGAAACTGTGCCAGACATCGTAGGACAGGAACACGGCGGCCGCGGCGGGCACGGCGATTGCCGGCGAGGTCAGAATGCGGTCGGAGGTAGTGGCGTTGTTCGGAATTCCCCAGACCGTGGTCGTCAAGCCGGTCAGCAGGTTCGGAATCTGCTGACTCCAGCCGGTGGCGCCGGTGCCCGCAGCAAGCCAGCCGTTTACGCCGCCCTGGAAATCGTCGTCGAAGACGATGCTCAATGCCGTACCGGCCGGGCACTGGCCCGGAACGCCTGTGGTGAAGCTCGACACCGCCGACAGCGCACCTTCACCGCAATAGTTGTGGGCGCGGACGCGCCAGAAATACTGAGTGCTGCTGGCCAGGGTCACCGTCGATGCCCATGACGTCGCTGCGACCTCGGCACCGGCCAGAATATTGGTGAAGGCGTCATCGCTGGCGATTTCCACCGTGTACAACAGAGCGCCGGGCACAGGCTGCCAGCTCAGAAGCGGCCGCACCTTGACCGCGCCGACACCGTCGGCCGGCGCTATGAGCATCGGTGCCGTCGGCGCGGCGCTGGAAATCCCCAGCTCCAGTCCTAGCGTGCGACTGGCGCTGCCGTCATTGCCGCTGACGGTGAAGGCGTACTCGCCGCTGGCCAAGTCAGCGCTGCCATCAAGGCTGAGCACGCTGACCCGAGGCGCGACCAGGCTTGGCCCGGTCGAGAAATTCGCCGTGACGCCGGCCGGGAGACCGGTAGCAGCCAGGTTCACGGTGCCGCTGTAGCCACTGATCGCAGCGGCAAGAATGGCATAGTCGGGGTCGCTGGCATCGTCAGCAAGGCAGCGTTCGATCCGACTCGGCGTTTCGCTGACCAGGGCGAAATCGGGTAGGCCGCATTGCTCGAACTTGAACGTGCAGATGCGGGTGGTGTAGCCGTTGGTCGAAGTCGTTGCGTAGTACTCGCCGGTGAACCAGAACGTGCATTCATCGCTCGGATCGACGCTCATCGAAGCGTAATCGCCCCAGCGGCCGCGACCGCCGAAGCTGCCGGTCTGCGAACCGGTCGTGGTCGGCGCGCAATCCTGCTCGTCACGCAAGGTGCCGGCCGGGTCATTGAAGCCGCGGCCGGTGATCCGCAACTTCGGATTGATGCTGGCGCTGGAGACGTTGTAGCCCAGACCGATATTGCCGGACTGGTCGATCGCGATGCCACCCATCCAGCGCGTGTGCTGGTCCGGCGCATAGGCGCCTTCCTGGACGATTGACTTGGCGAGTCCGGTCGGCTGCGGCGCTTCGAATCCGTATCCGAACACACGGTCGAACGTGGTGCCGGCCGGCTTCAGATCGAAATGCACCCAGCGTACGGCGCCGCTGACCTCGTCGGCACGGACACCATGATTGATGACCAGAGATATCGTAGTCGGCGCGCCGGGCGGGTTGGCCCAGGCGCTGGCGCGATACATCGTGTTGGCGCCGAAACTGTCCAACGGCACGGCCGAACCGAGCTGAGGAACGGCGGTGAAATTGGGTTCGAACGGAGCGCCCGCCGGCAGACGCTGTTCACTGCTCAGGCTGGTATCGACGATGTTCTGCCAGTTCACGCACAGATCCCAGAAGCGGTATTCGCTGGACTGGAAATCGAAGTGGACGATCGTCGGGCAGCTCCCGGCCGGCGCCACCCGGCTGCCGTCCAGATGCGCAGGCATGGCGCCATAGGCATCGATGCCGGAGAATCGCACCGCCGTCGCCGAATCGCCCGCCAGCATGCGTTCGCGATCGAGAACGATGTAGGCGGCACCGAGGAACTGGGTGGACGGCGTCAGATTGAACTCATGGGTGACCAGTACGTAGGCGTTCTGGCTGCCGGACTCGTCCTCCCAGATGCCGAAATGCGGATAGTCGCCGAATGCCGGCCACTGGAACTCGTACAAGTGGTAGGCGCCCAGGGGATCGGCGGTCTGCGACACCGCGACGCACTGGCTGCCGATGTTGCCGCCCGCCGCAGGGGTCGTGAACTGGGTCATCAGCCAGCGTTCGGCGCGGTCGTCCCAGAGCGCCAGCGGGTCGCCGGCATTGGTCGTGCGGCAACGGCTGGTGACGGGAAAACTGCTCCAGAAGCTATTGCCGGCGGTCGGCCCGGAAATGCGCACGCCATCGCTTTTGCGGAATACCGCCCAACTGGTGTTGATCCATTGAACGTACTCGTTCAAGCCGATGTCGCCATTGGTATCCGGCGGGACGCCGCCGGCGCCATTGCCGACGCCTAGGCCGATCACGGACAGATCGATCTCCGGCGCCGGCGTACCGGTGGCCTGGCGCTGCACGCCAAAGCCCTGATCGTCGATCCGTGTCTCGTCGGCACCGGGTACACCGGTCTTCGGGAAAATATTTGGAACCACATAGTCGCCCGGCGCCTGCCGCGGGCTGGGAGGGTACTGGTCGACGATGTCGCGCATCGGCGGCGAGACGCCGTGATAGGTCGACTGGACGATCTGCGTCTGTGGCTGCGCGGCCCAGGCAGACGCAGCCAAGCTCAAGCTGACGGCAACGGCCGCGAGCCCGGAACGAAATGCGATCATTGCACGCTGTACTCCCTGGAAGTCCCGGCCGCTCAATCCCGCTTTTGCGGGGCGACGGCAGGCACGGCGCACGTCGCGCCGAAATTGTGCCTTAGCAGCCTGCGCAATAGAAGCCGACCGGTCTTTCGCCTCGAACGCTCCTACCGCTCAGGCTCCGAGTTCTCGCTGCCTCAGGAAGTTCCTGGGCGAGCGTCGACGCGACGTTGGTGCCCTTCGAGAAACCGGCGCATCTCCGGGTGCAATTCTTTCCGCGCCAATGCCTGCGCGATCGCCCGGCGCTCCTGTCGCGGCGACTGCCGACGCAACTGCAGCAAGGCCAGTTCGGCCAGGGCCGTGCTGTCGCTATCCAGCCAGCGCGTCAGCGCGGTGCGCGGGAAACGCCAGCCACGTCGCTCGGCTTGGGCAAAGATGGTGCCGACCAACTGGCCGCCATGGCCCGGTTGGCCATGGTCGAGTAGAGGCGCCTCCTGAAGCAGGTGTCTGGACTGCCGCCGCAGCCAGCCAGACGCAAATCGCTCTGGCTCCCGGGTCATCCAGTCGTAGAGCCAAGTGCGTGTCACCCAGGGCGTCGCCGGATCGGCCAGTGTTTTTCGGGCCACGTCCAGTTCCGCGGGACCCAGCCTTGCCGATAAGGCTGGATCGAACGCCAGTTGTGCAGCGGCCAGCGCGCGCATCGGCGCGCGCCGATCGACCAGTGCCGCCAATATCATTTCGACGGCATCGGGCAGATGAGCGATGCGGCCGCCGCGACCATAGTCCAGCAGGGCTCGGTAGGCAGGTTCGTCCGGAAACAGGG
>CAZFUH010000144.1:0-10119 GCA_964522235.1 uncultured Rhodanobacteraceae bacterium | reverse complement strand
GCGCTGTTTCAGGACATCGGAAAGCAGACCACGATGACCGTGCAGCTTGACGCCGTTCCAGCTCGAAAACGACGCCATCACGGTCTGCGTACCGGCGGCGATCGCGGCCGGGTAGCCGGCACCGTGGATGTCGCGCAGTCCGGCCTCATCGATGGCGGCATCGCCTTGATCGCGGCCGTTGCTGGTGCCGCCGTCGCCGATGAAGTGCTTGGCGCCCGCGGCGACCCGGGTTTCGCCCAGGAAGTCCGGATCGCCGACCCGGCCTTGCAGACCCTCGACGACTGCTGTGGCGAAGCTGGCGACGATTGCGGGATCTTCCGAATAGCCTTCATAGGTGCGACCCCAACGCAGATCGCGCGGGACCGCCAGCGTCGGGGCAAAGGTCCACTCCATGCCGGTGACGCGGATCTCGCGTGCCGTTGCCTGCGCGATCAGGCGCACCAGATCGGGATTGCGGCCGGCACCGAGGCCGATATTGTGCGGAAAGATCGTCGCGCCGATGACGTTGTTGTGGCCGTGCACGGCGTCAATGCCGAACAGGACTGGAATGGCAACGCCGTCGGCCTGGATCGAAGCGGCGTGGAAGGCATCGGCCAGTGCCAGCCAGTCCTGAGCGCTGGCGAACGGTCGCCCGCCGGGGCCGGAATTGCCTCCGGCCAGGATCGAACCGAGCCGGTATTGGCGCAGCTGGTCCGGCGTGATGCTGTTGATATCGGCCTGGACCAGCTGACCGACCTTGTCTTCGATGCTCATGCGCCGGAGCAGGGCGTTGACCCTGGCGAGGTCGCGGCTACTTTCAGTCAGCGGCCAGGTAATCTGCGGCCAGATCGATGGATCGACCTCGGCGCTGACGGCGGGCGGATCGATCGCCATCGAGCGCTCGTTGTCGACGCCGTCCAAGGTCGAGCCACTGGTGGCCGTACAGCCGGCGATTGCCACCGCGAACAGCCCGGGCAGCCAGCCCGCACCAGCACAGGAGCGGCGCCCAGTTGTCAAGGAATCGACCATCACAAGCCCTCCCAAGGCAGTCGGCGGCGGGATTTCGACGATAGTTCGGCCCGGCGCGGCGACCAAGATTTCGCAAGATGACAGCGTTGTCAATCTGCGCCGCAACATGCACCGTGTCGGCGCCGTTTCAGAAGCCCGCGCCAAAGAAGATCGAGTTGACGCGGTGCCGGCACAGCCCGGACGGCGTCTGCCGCCCAGGCGCATGCTGCGCGACGCGAGATCAGCTGCCGGCGATGAAACCCAGATCGGAGCTTGCGAAGCGGCCGATGTTCGGGAAAACGGTAGCGAGATCGCCCGGCGGCACGCCGTACCAGCGGGCCAGCGTCGCGGCGTACTGGTCGACGGCGAGGGTCGGGATGATCTGGCCCCAACCGGCGTCGTCCGGGCCGCCCACTTCCAGCCTTGGCATCGTGCCGTAGATGCGCCGGCCCTGAACCGCACCGCCGAGCACCAGATGATGGCTGCCCCAGCCATGGTCGGTGCCGTCGCCATTGATGCTGGTGGTACGTCCGAACTCGGATGCGGTGAATGTGGTGACGTCGTTGGCCAAGCCCATTTCCACGGTCGCAGCGTAGAACGCGGCCAGGGCAGCATTCAGATCTGTCATCAGCTGCGCGTGGTCGGCGAGCTGGGTGGCGTGGGTGTCGAAGCCACCGAGACCGACAAAGAAAATCTGCCGCTGCATCTGCAAGGCGCTGCGGACATTGATCAGGCGCGCGACCATGCGCAACTGCCGGCCGAGATAGCTGGTCGGAAACGCAGTGGCCAATGGCGTTTCGCCGCCGAGCGCGCTGTTGATGTCAGCGCCGTTGTTCATCGACCGGCGCATGATCGCCGCGTATTGCCGTTGCATGGCGTGCTGGTGCTGGGCGTCGCGCAGGGCCAGGAACGCGGCGCGGCGATCGGCATTCCAAGGTTGGTCGCTGACAAAGCCGATGCTCTCGGCGCCATTGGTGCCGACGAAGTACGGAATCACCGAGTCACCGGCCTGAAACACGTTCTCGCCGTTGACCGAGATGTTCATCGACAGGGTCGGGTTCGGATTGCTGGCCTGGAACATGTCGGCCAGGCGGCCGCCCCAGCCGCGCCGCGTCTGCAAGTCGGCAGCCGGTTTCTGCCAGGTCACGGTCTGGTCGCTGTGCGAAAACAGCTGGGCCGGCACCGGGACCGTACCGGCCTGGTATTCGGCCTTGGTGATCGGATACAGCAAGGGTCCGACGTTGGCGACCAGGGCCAGCGGCGACTGCGCCTGGTTGAACAGTCCGGCGAGTTCGCCCAATTGCGGAGCGAAGCCGTAGCTGCCGCCGCCGCCCGGCGCCTGCGATGGCGTTAGCGGCAGCAGCGAACCCTGGGCCAGCGCCAGGTCGCCACGCGCGGCCGCGTATTCGGCGTACTCCGGTGCGCTGGTCGGGACCAGGGTGTTGAAGGCGTCGTTGCCACCGTACAAATAGACGCAGACCAGGGCACGATAGCCGCCGCCGCGCAATTGTCCTGAAAGCGATGACGCGGCATGCGCCAGGGACAGCTTGCCGGCGAAGCTGGTGAACAGAGCCGAACCGGCGGTGGCGCACAGGGAGCGTTGAATGAAATCACGTCGTTTCATGGCGATCACCGTTCGACTGCATATTCAGGGGACGACAGGATCAGCCAGACCGCATCCTGGACGCGCTGGCGGCGGCCGGCGCTCGTGTTCGGCAGACTCTGGACGTGGTCGACCAGGGTCTGGAACATGAAGTCGGACATGGTCCGGCTCATGAACAGCAGGTCGTAACGGTCGATGAGTCGGATCGGATCGGACGCGAGCGCGATCTCCGGTGCCAGATCGACGACGATGTCGCCGGAATCCTGGTTCGGGTTTCCGCGCCAGTCGTAGTAGATCTTGGCGCCAAGCCCGCTGGCGGTGCTGGCGATCGTGGTGTCGGTGGTGATCTGGAACTCCGGTGCATTCAGGCCGAGGTCGTACAGCTCGCCAGGTGGGCTGTAGTCGGGCAGGAAGAAGTTGAACACCGTCGGCGAGCGAAGTGCCGCCTGGCCGAGATAGAACTCCGGATTCCATTCGCGATAGCGACCATCGTCGGCACGACCGTCGAGCGCGCGCCATAGATGGGTCAGACGCAGCAGCGGCTCACGCAGCTTGCCGGCATGGCTGCTCAAGGCCGGCAGGGTGCGCGCTTCGCTGTCCATCAGGACCGCGCGCACGGTGGCGCCGAGGTCGCCGCGTACGCCCTGACCGTTGTTCACGAACACTGCAGCGACGCGACCGACATAGGCCGGCGATGGATTGCTGGTGATCAGGCGCGTGATCAGGTGCCGGGCGATGAAGGGCGGCACGTTCGGGTGTTCGAAGATATTGTCGAGCGCCGTGCTCAGATTGCCGTAGGCAGTGCCGCCAGCCGGCAGCACGCCGACGGGTAGCGAGACCCCCGGATAGTTCAGCAGCTGCTTGCTGTCCTCGCTGGCGTGGTACTCCTCCCACTCCTCCAGCGGATGGAACCACCAGGCATCCCAGCCGGGGTTGGGCCAGTCCACCGGGCCGGACGGACACCATTGCCATTCCCACCACTGACCGCCCTGCTTGCGCGGGCAGTTGGCCCAGTTCCAGCCGGTGAAGACGTGGGCAAAGCCGCGGATCGTATGCTGGTCGTAGGTCGGTACCGGCTGACCGCCGACCAGGACCGGCTCGCCATTGGCCTGCAATTGCACCAGACCGATCGAGAACAGCTGCATGATCTCGCGCGCGTAGTTCTCGTCCGGCCGGATGTTCGCGTCAGGATCCGGCTTGCGGTTCTTGAACATCGACAGGTAGTGCGCCATCACCGGACTCAGCGTCACCTGTTCCAGCAGGTCGCGATAGTTGCCGAAGGCGTGGTCGAGCAGCAGGTCGTGGTAGTTGGCCATCGGCATCGGCGCGCCTTCGACCGCACCACCCTGGTCGGAGACGACCAGCAGCTCGCTGAGCGCGAATGCAACGCGTTGGCGAAGCTGTTCCGGCGCCTGCACGCTGCGCAACCACCAGGCTTCCTGGCGGCTGTTCTGATAGACGTTGATGCCGTTGGCCTGCTGCTGTTGCAGGTAGGGCAGATGATGGCTGACAGGCAGCGTGAGCTGCTCGGTCAGCCAGGCGTGGTAGCCGATCTGGCGCAGACGTGCGATCTCGGCCAGGGTCGGGCCGAACGTCGCCTGGGTCAGAAACCGCGCCGCTTGCGCGTCGGTATACGGGCCTTCCGGGCGATGGTCGAAGCCGGACTCGAAGACATGGTTGCCGGCCTGCGCCAGTGAGCACGGAAGTACGAACGTCAGTGCCAGTACGCGGGCCAGGCCCGAAAATCGATTATTCATCAGCTTCCCCCCTTCGCTGATCCAGGTGCCGGCGGCAGCGGGATGGCTGTCGGCCGAGTCGCCGGCGAGTTTACATGTGTGTCGCGGCTCAATAGCATACCCTGGCGTCGTTGGTCCATAGGCTCTCACTTGTTTGATGATGCGACATCCAAATCAAATCAAATGGTTGCTGGCGTTTCTTGTAGCGGTATCTACGTCGACGGCGGCATTGAACGATTGCCTGCCGGGTGACTTCGTCGACCGCCGCGGCCTGCCCCTGGTCGAGATTGCCAACGACGACCCGACCAACCCGTTCCGCTACCGCCCGCGCTGCGTGACGATCAGCGAGGGCACGATCGTGCGCTTTCTGGCGACACCGAACTTCGGCATGCATCCGCTGTTCGGCGGGCTCGTCGAGGCCGGTCAGGCGACCATCGATCCGAACAGCGAGATTGGTGCAATCACCAGCGGCAAGCAGGTCGAGCGTGTGCTGTTCTCGGCCGGCGAACATCCATATTTCTGCGATTTCCACTACGACCAGGGCATGATGGGGTCGATCCGGGTCGTGCCGCAGCTGTTCGCAGACGGTTTCGAGCACTGACAGTGCGTGCGGCGTCCGATCCGGCTGCTCACAGCCGTTCGCCGAGAGAATTCCCGGGAGCCGCGACGCAGCTCAGAATCCGAGGCTGGCTTGCTGTTCGGCGCGATGCTGGGCGTCGACCGCGGCCAGCGCGGTCATATTGACCACGCGGCGGACCGTTGCCGACGGCGTCAATACATGGGCAGCGCCCTTGACGCCGAGCAGCATCGGCCCGATGACGACGCCGTCGGTCAATGTGCGGACAAGATTCAGGGCGATATTGGCGGCATCCAGGTTTGGCATCACGAACAGGTTGGCAGCGCCGCTGAGCTGCGAGTTCGGGAACAGACGTTCGCGAATGGCCTGGTTGAGTGCCGCATCGCCATGCATTTCACCCTCGACCTCGAGGTCGGGCGCGCGTTCGCGCAGGAGCGCGCAGGCGCGCCGCATCTTGCTGGCGCTGGCATCGGCATGGCTGCCGAAGCTGGAATGCGAGAGCAGGGCGATCTTCGGCTCGATGCCGAACCAGCGGATGCGCTCGGCCGCAAGCAGGGTGCTCTCGGCGATCAGTTCGGCGTCAGGATCGATCTGGACATGGGTGTCGAGGAAGAAGTACGTGCCCTTGGAATTGATCACCGCGGTCAGCGCCGCGGGCGCATGCACGTCCTCGTCGAGGCCGAGAATGTCGACCATGTAGCGCACGCGCTTCTGGTGCCGGCCGACCAGGCCGCAGATCAGGGCGTCGGCGTCGCCGCGGCGCAGGGCCAGTGCGGCGACGGCACTGCCGCGTGTACGCACGATCGCCTTGGCGATCGCCGGGCTGACACCTTTGCGCTGCATCAGGCCGTGGTACAGCTGCCAGTACTCGTTGAAGCGTGGATCGTCGTCGATGTTGACCAGCTCGAAATCACGGCCGGCGCGGATGCGCAGGCCGATGCGCTGGATCCGGCGCTCGATGACCGCCGGACGGCCGATCAGAATCGGCCAGGCCAGCCCCTCGTCGACGACGGTCTGCACCGCGCGCAATACGGTTTCCTCTTCGCCCTCGGCATAGAGGACGCGCTTGCGGTCGCGCTTGGCGGCGGCGAATACCGGCTTCATCATCAGTCCGGTACGGAACACGAACTGCCAGAGCTTTTCCCGGTACGCGTCGAGATCGGTGATCGGACGCTCGGCGATGCCGGAATCCATCGCCGCCTGCGCCACCGCCGGTGCCAGTTCAACCAGCAGTCGCGGATCGAAGGGTTGCGGAATCAGGTACTCCGGACCAAACGGAGACGGCAGCCCGCCATAGGCGTTGGCGGCGATGTCCGAGGCTTCCATGCGCGCCAGCTTGGCGATCGCACGCACGCAGGCCAGCTTCATGGCCTCATTGATCGTCGTTGCGCCGGCATCGAGCGCGCCCCGGAAGATGTACGGAAAGCACAGCGCGTTGTTGACCTGATTCGGGTAGTCGCTGCGTCCGGTCGCGATGATGCAATCCGGTCGTACGGCCTTGGCGTCCTCGGGCAGGATCTCCGGGTTCGGATTTGCCAGTGCCAGGATGATCGGCTGTGCCGCCATCGTCGCGACCATCTCCGGCTTCAGTACGCCGCCGGCCGAGAGGCCGAGGAAGATGTCGGCGCCGGCAACGAGTTCGGCCAGGCTGCGGGCCGAGGTGTTGCGGGCATACCGGCGTTTGTCCGGATCGAGGTCTTCGCGATCGGTGTGCAGGACGCCGCCGCGGTCGAGCGCGAGAATATTCTCCGGTTTGAGACCGAGCGCGACCAGCATGTCCAGACAGGCGATGCCGGCAGCGCCGGCGCCGGCGGTCGCGAGCTTCACCTCGGCAATGTTCTTGCCGACAATCTCCAAGGCATTCAGCACCGCGGCACCGACGATGATCGCTGTACCGTGCTGGTCGTCGTGGAAAACCGGCACCTTCATTCGTTCGCGCAGTTTGCGCTCGACGATGAAGCACTCCGGTGCCTTGATATCTTCGAGATTGACGCCGCCAAAGGTCGGTTCCAGTGCGGCAATGATGTCGACCAGTTTGTCCGGATCGCGCTCGTCAATCTCGATGTCGAAGACATCGATGCCGGCGAACTTCTGAAACAGCACGCCCTTGCCTTCCATGACCGGCTTTGCCGCCAACGGCCCGATGTCGCCAAGACCAAGCACGGCGGTGCCGTTGCTGATCACGGCGACCAGGTTGCCGCGCGCGGTCATCTGCGATGCCGCGTTCGCGTCCTCGACGATCGCCTCGCAGGCGGCAGCCACGCCGGGCGAGTAGGCCAGCGACAAATCGCGCTGGGTGATCAGCGCCTTGGTCGGTGCGACTCGGATCTTGCCTGGTGGATGAGCGCGATGGTAGTCCAGCGCGGCCTGCTTGAGCTGCTCGGCTTTGTCCATGAAATCAGGCGTTTGTGCGAGGTCGGGGCGCGATGTCGCCGGGGCCTGGACTATAGCATGCGGCGATTCACGGTCGCGGTGCCGATTGCCCGCGAGGTCGGTGCAGATGCGCTCGCGTCTGCGCGCCGACGTTTACGCGACCGGATGTGTCATCTGTATCCGGCGTCGCTGCCGTGACAGTCGAAGTTCGCTGCGTAGAAGTACGCGCTCGGTGCGCTCCAGCTCCGCCAACGCCCAGCGCAGATCGGCATCGTTCGGGCTGCGGGCGAGCTGGTCGCGAATGCGCTCGACATAGTCGGTCGCCTGGATACAGCGAAGATCGTTGCGAATGCGCTCGATCGTGTTCATGTCCGCCTCCTTGGGTGGCATACCCAGGATCCCCTCGCGGAGCTGCCGGCGCCATCGGAAAATTCCGAATCTACCGTCATCCTTTTGCTCGAAATGCGCCCGGCGGCGTCGACGACGTCGGGTGATTCCAAGGCCGGCTCGGCGGGCGTGTACTTGCCCGGAGCGCCGCGCTTGCCTATCTTGGCGCTTTGACCGCAGGAGATGACATGAGCCAGCCGCGTATCTTGACCCGTACCGATACCCGCAGCGACGCGTTGCCGCGGGTGGTACGCAATACCTAAGTATCGTCGTCCTGTTCTCGCACCTGCTGCACCTGTTCGCCGTGCTCGGTGGCGACGATTGATCGTACCCGGCGGTCGCCCGGAGATGTTCCGGGTGCCGCCGATCTCGAACCCGGTCCGCCGGTCCGCCGGTCGGACGTATCCATGCCCATTATTAGAATCACGATCCATAACGAGGAGCTGCACCATGCCCACTACCAAGACCCAGGCCAGGAAACTGCTGAATGCGAGTGAGCTCGCGCTGTTCGAGGCCACGACCACGACCGCGGTCAAGAACCTGAGCGCCGCCCAATTGGCGATCAAGATTCGCCGTGCGCGCAATCTGCGTGACAAGGCCCGCGATCTGTTCCAGCGCCAGCGGCTGGCGACCCGTGCCCAAACCGGAAGCAAACGCGGCAATACCGGCATCGCCAACGCTCGAACTCAGGAAAAGGCGCAAGTGTTCGCCGAGATCCTTGCTCGCCTTGAGGCGCAGGCCGACAAACTGGAAGCGCGGGCAACCAAGCTGGCTGCGAAACAGGCCAAGGCCGCGGCCGCCGGCCGCAAGCCAGCGAAGAAGAAGGCCGTCGCCAAGAAGGGAGCCGGCGCGGCGAAAAAAATCAGCAGCGGACGCAGGAAGGCGGCGAACAAGGCCGATCGCGCGGCAGTGAAGGCGGACACCCGTAGCGCCAAGCGGGCCGCGGTTTCCGGTACCGGTGGCAAGAAGGCTGCGGCAACGAAAGCGGCCTCGAAAAAGC
The DNA here is from genome assembly GCA_964522235.1 of uncultured Rhodanobacteraceae bacterium. GTDB lineage: Bacteria > Pseudomonadota > Gammaproteobacteria > Xanthomonadales > UBA2363 > Pseudofulvimonas. The sequence continues at coordinate 1,456 of CAZFUH010000144.1, read as the reverse complement.
CTGCGACCAAGAAGAAAGCTACCGCAAACAAGACGGCCGCGAAGAAATCGGGGGCCAAGAAAGCCGTAGCCAAGAAGCCAGCCGCGAAAAAGGCCGTAGCGAAAACGCCCGCCGCCAAGAAGTCCGCCGCCAAGAAGGTCGTAGCAAAGAAGCCTGCGGCGAAAAGAAAAGCAGCGAAGAAGCCGGGCTTGTTTGGTGTCCCGGGCCTGTCCCCCAAGGCAACCATGCCGATCGGCCGGCCAAGTGATGAGACGGTGGCCACGGCTCGCACCGGCTATGTCAGCAAACGAGCCAAGGCGACCGCCAAGCAGCGTGGTTTCGAGGAAAGCCGTCTGCAGGTCATCCAAAGTCACGTCAGCGCCTCGGCTCGACGAAATCAGGCCAAGCGCGACAAGCGATAGGCAGGCGGCGGGGTTCTGCCCCGCCGTCCTTATTCGGGTCGGCGACAACGGAGTCCTGTTGTCGGCGATCCATGTCTTCCTGACTTAAGATCGATAACTCATTTTTCTCAAGGTATATTCGCTGCACTTGGATCGGCTTCCGGCACTCCGGCTCCATTCTTGAACGATCGAGCTTGCCAAGCACATCCCGACAAGGAAAGCAAGGGTCGGCGCTGTTTGTTTCGGAAACGTTAAGGGTTGGGTCGGCATGATGCGCCCCGCTCGACCTCATTCTTGGTGGTTGCGTGAACCGAGGTAATGGTTTCACGCCCCACTGACAACCTGACCCGAATGAGTCCAGCCGCTGCCATGAACGGCCGTGTCTGGACAGGCAGAGAAGCGCGACAGCCCGCTGCTCCCTGCCACGGCATCGGATGACTCCGGCACTCCCCGCCACAGGACTCGTCCCGCCGTTTTCCTCCCGCACTCCGGCGCGGGACAGCTACCGGGAACGTAGCGGCCGCCACGGCCATCGTGCAGTGCACGATCCGTGGCCCGGATGCGTTCGGACAACAGGAGAAGGAACCGGATGAAACTGGAATGGCTGCTTTGGCTGACCTCGCTGCTTCCGCAGCCGCTGGCCGAGCACACGTGTCTGGCTACCACCATCTATCTTGAAGCCCGTAGCGAGTCGACCCTGGGCCAGATGGCCGTGGCGGAAGTGGTGATGAGGCGACAGGAATCCGGTCGCTGGGGCGATACCGTCTGTGCCGTGGTCAATGCCCGCGGCCAGTTCGCGCAGGGGATCGTCAGCCGCAACTACCTGGTCAAGAATCCAAAGGCATGGGTGCGTTCGTGGTCGATTGCTGCGCAGACACTGCGCAACTGGTCGCTGCCGCCGCTTGAGCGCAAGCTGGTCGTTCCGAGCGCCGATCACTTCTTCGCTCAGAACATCGTCAGCCCATCCTGGGGTGACACGCGTCTGGTCGCGGTCATCGGCGGCCATTCGTTCGTGCGCGTGCTCTAGCCCGCATTATTCATGAACCTTCTGCTGCGGCCGCCGATCCATCCGCTGG
>CAZFUH010000143.1:0-10144 GCA_964522235.1 uncultured Rhodanobacteraceae bacterium | reverse complement strand
GCACGCGCGCAAAGCCGACAAGGTCAGCTCAGGCAAAGGCACGAAGCGATCCTTGTCGCCGAAATACGCACGAAGCTGCTTGGGCGTCAGCGTATCGGGCAGCGATCAAAATGATTGCGCAGCCGGCGCAGCGCGCGGCTGTAGGCATCGATGGTTTTGGGCCGATTGCCCTGTGTCTTCAGAGCCAGCAAATGCTGTTGATACAGACGTTCAAAACGCGCTTGTTCGGCGGCGTCCATGGCGGTACCCTTGCTGGCGAAACCCGCGCCAGATGCGGACACCCCGAGGGGTGTGCCAGATGAGGGTACGAAGCTGCCGCGTAGCGGCTTGGTTCAACTAAATGTTCAATCCGACCGCCGTACTGCGCTGCGCTTCGACCAACCGCTGCCGAGCGGCGGCGGCTCAACATGGCGTTAGACCGCAGAGGGGTCCATGCAGCTAGCTTTGAGTGATGGGTTACAGTCCGAGATTCGGCGAGAGCACTACGACGGTGCGCCTGGCGTACTTACTTCCGCTTTCGTATGGCTTGCCGCTTCGGCGGTCTGCTTCCTGGCGGGCACTCTTCAGGGTGTGTGGGCGCTGCTGGTCGGTGGGGCGTTGATCTACCCTATCAGCTCAGTACTCGCCAGGTTCTGGGTCAAACCGAGAGCAGCATCCTCTCCGAACCCGCTCAACCAGCTCGCGGGTGCTTCGACAATATGGCTTGTTGCGTGCTGTGTCATGGCGTATGGCCTGTATCACCTTCGCCCCGAGCTATTCTTCCCAGCTATGATGCTTTCGATCGGGTGCAGGTACGCCGTCTTTGCGACAGTTTACGGTCTGAAGGTCTATTGGGTTCTTGGAGCGGCGCTTGTAGCCGCTTCGTTCCTGTCGTTCTTTCTCTGGCTCGCGCCGCCGATTTCTGCCATGGCGGGCGGGCTGGTCGAGCTGGCCTTCGCATTCTTCATTTTCCGCGGGGCAAAGCGGTTCGCAGCTGCGATCTAACTCGCCTTCGAGCGGACCGATGGGACAGGCTTCGGTATTTCCTGATAGCTCATCAGCCATCGGCCGCTCAACGCGGCGTTAGTCATCTTATGGACAGCTCTCTACATCCAGCCGCCGCAAGCGTTGAGTGGGTAGCGACACGCCAACAGGAAGACGAGGCCTATTTCCGCAGGCTGGGCGTGTCGTACACGCCAGAAGGATTACTCAGTGTGCTGACCAATGAGAGGCCTAAGAGCGCGATGCCATTAGCTTGTCACGGTCTAGCGAACCTGAGGGCTACCGAAGCACTGCCTGTTCTAAAGCGCTTGGCTGACTATCCGAAATCCGATGTCAAAGCGTGCGCCGTGCTCGCCGTGGCGAGACTGGCCGGGAAATCTGAAACAGCCTGGTTGATTGAGTGCATGTCTACCAAAGGCACTGATAAGGGCTATGTGCTATGGGCGCTAGCCATAGTGGCAGACCCCGCCGCTCATCATGCTGTAGAGACATGGTTCGAGCCGGTATTGCGCAAGCTGGAACGTAACCCGACTTCAGATCCTTCGGGTAGGCACATCCATGCCGTGGCATATCTGGAACAAGTTGCGAACGCATCTCCCGGCGCTCAGGCTCTGCTAGACCGTTACCACGCAGTGGCGCCGAATCTCAACGCCGGAGTTCGCCAGCAGCTCGCTGGGCAAACACGGATGTTTGCGTACTTGCGCAAGTGATGCCTAAACAGTCGTTCAAGCGGACATGTGGGCCGCACCCAGCATGCTCCAGATCTTGTAGCATGCTGGGCGCGGCCCACATGCCGCTTAACTCCGGTCGCAGGGGGCAGGTTCAAAGTGATGGATCGCCGCAAACTGTTGTTAGAAAAGCTCGACCGGCTGGACGCGATCGACGAGGACCACCTTCCGGTAGTAACTATCGATGATTATTTCCTTGGAAATACCGACGAGGAGTCGATCGCTCCCAACCAATGGGGCGAGGGTCGGCCCTGCATAGCCGAGATATACGCTTGTTTGAAGGCGATTGAGGCGCGGGAAGATGTCCAAGGCGTCTTCGTCGGCCTGCACCAGTGCTGGGGTGAGGCGTACGATGACGATAGGCTTTGGCCTGCCGCCGAGAACATCCACATCTACTCCTCCGCGCCTCAGGAGGTCGCGGACGAATGGATTGTTGGCTTGAAGTCGAACGGCGTAGTCGCAGAGTGGCCGTATGGCAAGCATGCCGCAGCACCCGAACCACAAGAGGGGCAGCGTGTGTACACGGTGTACTGGGACTAGGTTGTCCTCCAACGGCTAAGGATAGATCGCGCGCAGCCCCTCGAGGCGCACGGCCTCGATGGTCTTGGGCCATTTGCCCTGTGTCTTCAGAGCCAGCAGATGCGGCTGATACAGACGTTCAAAACGCGCTCGTTCGGCGGCGTCCATGACGGTACCCTCGCTGGCGAAACCCGCGCCAGATGCGGACACACCGAGGGCGGCCAGATGAGGGTACGAAGCTGCCGCGTAGCGGCTTGGCTCAACAGTTCGTTCAAGCCGATGCCGCTTCGCGGCACGGCTGAATTCAGCCGTTATGCGGCAGGGGCGAGTCTGACTTGACATGTCCTATTTGGTATAGCCACAATACGGCATGTGGCGCATCGAGGAGCATCGGCAAGTCGATAGGGACCTGTCGAGCCGAGTACCAGCGGAAATCCTGAAGCGCTACGAAAAGTGGAAGGACATCGCTTCCCTGTCTGGACCTGCGGGCCTTGGGGCCATCAAGGGCTTTCGGGACGAGGCACTGCTTGGGAAGTGGAAGGGCTACCGCTCTTCCAGGCTGAACGAGCAATGGCGTGTCATCTACCGTGTGGCAGCCGATGTTCTCCTGGTGCGCGTGGTGCGAATCACCCCGCACGACTACCGGAGGTGATGGTATGAAGGACTACAGTTCTGCCAAGAAGCGGATCGAGGTTACCGTCGGCGAATCCGTTCGTATCGTTCGGGAGCTTCAGGAGCTCAGCCAGAATGAGCTCGCCGAGCTCACAGGGATTTCGCAAGCGACCATCTCGGCAATCGAGAATGGCCGGGTGAACTTGGGTGTCGAGCGTGCCAAAACGTTGGCCGTCGCCCTCAACTGTCATCCCGCGGTTCTCGTGTTCCCCGGTTGGCAGGTGCCCCTGGGCTCTGCTGCATAACTGTGTTCAAGCCGACCGCCCACGCGGCGCTTCCATCAACCGAACCGCCGCTGCGGGGCGGCGGCTCAACACGGCGTTAGGTCCCCTATGAGTCGCTTCGCGATCTGCACGCTTGCCGCAGTCGCGCTATCTGGGTGCGTATACTTTCCACCAAAAGCCGAATTGACAGAGATCTTGCGGGATTGCACAGAGGAGTTGGGAGGTTGGGCGGGTAAACCGGCACACGGAATGCCCAAAGCGGAGAGAGCCGGCATCCTCAATGCTGCGACGCAGTGGGCAATGAAGGAGGAATACTACCCATGCAACATCACTTTGTGCGGTGCGATCATTGACGCCACACCGAGCACGGTGTCAGTTTGGATTACTGGGTATGGAGACTTGAACCCATCCGCCGTGGTTACATTTGCTCCGCATAGTTTCAGGGTGCTCAAAACTGCCTTTCACCACTCAGGCTGTCCGGGCGGCGTTTATGGCCCCACTAAGCACTGGCAAGAGGGAACCTAGCGGCTAAGGATAGGTCGCGCGCAGCCGCGATCTGATCCGGTTGCGGAACCAGTCCAGTCAGGCCTGCCGACCCCTTATCTAGGGAAATGGCATTTCTGATCGTGTCGCCAGCCGATCTGAGGCGGGGCAAGTTCACACTGAGATTGCAACCTACCATCGAAGGCCATGACTGATCTCACTACGATGCTCCGAGAACGCCTGGGTCTCGCCAACCCCGTTTCGGTGACGTTCGAAAGAAGCGACACCTTGCAGTTCAACGGATTCGATCGAGCACGGATTGAGTACCGCGGACTCGAAGGTGACCTCATTCCGGCGTTCCTGTTCACTCCGAGGGATCGCCATACGCTCGGCGGCGTCGTTGTCTTCCACCAGCACAATGGCGAGTTCCACTTCGGCAAGAGCGAGGTGGCCGGCCTGGTAGGAAGCTCGTTTCAGGCCTTCGGGCCGGCACTCGCTCGAAGGGGGCTCGCTGTCTTGGCCCCGGACTCCATCACCTTCGAGGATCGGCGAGGATTGGGGAAGGGGACGGAGCCGGACTACTACGATTGGCTTCAACACTATAACGCGATGAGCTACCGCATGCTGGATGGCGACCTTCTGATGAGGAAGTGTCTGGATGACGCGCAGCGGGCCCTGAGCGTTCTGCTCCAAGCCGCCGAGATGGATGAGTGCAACGTCGGTGTGGCAGGGCACTCATACGGTGGGTACACGGCGCTTTACCATGCTGCAATCGATGTTCGATGCAGGTTCGCATGCATCAGTGGTGCCGTGTGCAGCTTCGAGAGGCGCCGACGGGAAGGTACCGGGATCACCCTGTTCGAGACCGTGCCTGGTCTGGCTCGCCAGATCGATACGCACGATGTTCTTTCCGCGATCGGCCCTCGACCGACAATGGTCGTCTCGGGCAGCGAGGACAAGTACTCCCGGGATGCAGACCAGGTGGTGGCCAGGGTTGGCGGCAACTTCATCACTGAGCTTCGCGTCGACCGCGGGCACGCTCTCGATCAAGAGCGATTCGACGCGATCGTCGAGTGGATCGTCAATCGCGTATCCGGTTTGGCAGACGGGGCGCCGAACCCTTCGCTTAAGTAGGACGTCAAGGATGCCCAGTGGCTGCAACGCGCTGCAGGGGAGCTATCAGCCTGAGCATGTCTTTGCCTTGTCGCAAGCCTTGCAACTGTACGAAGCCTACCAGGCGCGTGTGGCCGAGTGCGACGCGCGGATCGAGCAGGCATTGGCCTCTCTCTCTTAATGCATTTACCTCGGCGCCTGCGGCGGCCTTGCCGAAGGCTCGGCATCGAACACGGCAGGCCAACGCTGTGAATTTCGATGTACGTTCCGCGCTGTATCAGCTGGTGGCACGCTTGGTTTTCGGTGACACGGCCGCCGAAGTCATTGGACGTGCCAGGAACGCCGATCCTCTCCCGGTCGCGACCGGAATCGCGCCGGAAGTCCGGGCGACCCGAACGCGGCGACGCGACGCATGCTGATGGGATCATCGGCAACTGCTCCGTATAGGTAGTTGACCCGGTGCTTTCGGGACCCCAGCCAACCAGGAGCGTGCCCCTATGAAACTCAAGCTGCCCAACTACCGCCGAGCGGCCATGTCGCCGCTACCACTTGTCACGGCGTTGGCGCTGATAACTCAGCCCGCGCTGGCTATCGACTATTTCTGGGACGGCAGCACCGGGAGCTGGTTCGACCAATCGCGCTGGCAACTTGCCGGCGGCACCCCGGCGCCGACCCTTCCCAATTCCGGCATCGACGTCTACATCCGTCGCGACGGTAGCAGGGCCGAGGTCACCACACCGGGCGCGACGTCGCGGGACGTGGTGGTGGGCGGCATTGCCGACCGATCGGCCGAGATGAGCGTATTCCAAGTGGGGTCCCTGGCGAGTTCCGGGAGCGCCTATGTCGGCCTGCTGGGGGAGGGCACGGTTCGGCTGACCCAAGATTGGAGTATCGCCGGCGATCTCTGGCTGGGCGGCGATGATTCGGACTCCGGCGGCACACCGCGGATCGGCGACCTGGAACTTCGCGGCGGGACCCTATCCGCAAGCAACGCCTATGTCGGGGCCGCACGGTCCGGCGTCGGCACGTTGTTTGTCGAAACGGTGCCGAACCTGTCGACGCCGGAACTCACATTGTCCGGCGCGCTGGTGGTCGGCAGCCGGCGCGATGGCAGCACCGGTATTCCCGGACCGATCGGCGATGTCAGTGTCACCGGCGGCGTCGACATTGCCAGCGCCACCGGCGTGCTCGGTGAGCATTCGGGCAGCACCGGCACCATGACACTGAGCGCGGCGGATACCCGCTGGAACGTGCCCGGAACACTTGATGTCGGCAAGGCGGGCGCGGGGCATCTCAAGATCCTCGCCAGCGCCCGTACCTTTGCCGGAACTACCGTGGTAGGCGCTGCCGCTGGCGGCAGCGGCCTGGTCGAAGTGCTCGGCAACAGCCGGCTCCAGAGCAGCCAGGCGCTGACCATCGGCGAATTCGGCGACGGCACCGTGGTGATCGCCGGCGGCGGCGCAATCGGGGTTGGCGGTGCACTGAACAACGGCCTGGTCCAACTTGCCACGGGACCAGGAGGTACTGGACGCCTGCGCATCGGCACTGGCGGCACCCCGGGCCTGCTCGATGTCGGCCTGCTGTTGGGCGGCGTCGGCGGTACGGTGGAGTTCGATCATGTCGCCGCCAACTACGACCTGGCCAATAGCCACGGCGATCCAGTGTCGATCGGCGGAGCGCTCGCAATCGAGCATCTGGGCAGCGGCACCACCCGCATCTTCGCCGACAGCGTCCATGGTGGCCCGCTGCTGGTTCGGCGCGGCACCATGATCATCGATGGCGTCGACATCGCTGGCCCGTCGTCGGACCTGACCATCGGCAGCGGCGCCGGCAACCTCGCCCAGCTTGAACTGCGCAACGGCGCCCGCGCACTCAGTGCCAATGGCATGCTGGAAATGGCCGCTGGTGCCGGTGATGCCCAGGGCACCTTGCTGCTGTCCGGGTCCGGCACCCGGCTCGAGACCGGCCAGGCCTGGATCGGCCGTGCTGGCCAGGCGGAGATCCAGTTGACCGACGCCGCCACGATCAGCACGCAGGCCATGCTGCTTGGCGACGCGGTCGCCGCCAGCGGCAGCTTGAGTCTCGGTGGCGTCGGCACCGTGCTCGACAACCATCTCAGCATGACGGCCGGGGTTGGTGGCCAGGGCGTCGTCAACCTGCGCGGCGGCGCAACCCTGCGCATCGCCACCGCTCCGCGCGCCCTCGTCCTGGCCAGCCAGGCCGGAGCGACTGGTGTACTCAACATCGGTACCGGTGGCAGCACCGGGGTGCTCGATGTGGCGTCGGTGTTTGGCGGCAGTGGCAGCGCAGAGATCAACTTCAACCACACCAACAGCGGGTATCTGCTGGCCGATGCAAACGCCAATCCGGTGCTGATCCTGGGCTCCACGCGGATCAACCACCTGGGAACCGGCCGCACGCGGATTCGCACCCAGCATCTGGACAACCCTGCGGGCGGCAGGATTACCCTGCGCGCAGGCATTCTGCAGGTCGAAGGGCTGGGGCGCGTCATGCACAGCAACGCCGACCTCGTCGCCGGCGACCTGGCCGGAGACCAGGCGGAGCTGTCGGTGATCGAGTCGTCCTGGGTACGAAGCCTGAACGGGCGCCTGGGCCGGGTCCAAGGCAGCAGCGGCACGGCGCGGATCATCGGTACCGATTCGCGTTGGGAAATGTCCGGCAACCTGTTTGTCGGCGGCAACGGCAGCGGCAATCTGGCGGTGCAGGCAGGCGGCCGGGTGCAGGCCAACGGCGTACAGTTCGGGCGCGCAACCGGCGCCACCGGCGGCGGCTCGATCGTCGGCATCGACAGCCACCTTGAGAGTGCCGACGCTGTCGTGGTGGGTGGCGAGGGCAGCGGCACCCTGACCGTGGGCGGTGGCGCCCGCCTGAGCGCCGGCGGCACCACCGGTGGCGGCCTGGTGACCCTGGCGCAGCACAGTGGCAGCACCGGTATCCTCCGTGTCGCCGGTGCGACGACGCCCGGGCGCATCAACGCTGAAGCCGTTGGCGGCGGCAGCGGCAGCGCGGAGCTGCACTTCGAGCATGAGGCTGCGAACCACCTGTTCGTCCGCGACAACGGGCTGCCGGTGTCGATCCTGGGCAGCACGAGGGTGTTCCACAACGGCAACGGGACGACCCGGATCGCAGGAACCCTGGGCTACACCGGCGCCACCTTCGTCAATGCCGGCACTCTGATTGCTGCTGGAACCATGGCCAGCGTCGAGGTCACCGTCGCCACTGATGCCGGTTTTGGCGGCGCTGTGACCATCGCCGGCAACCTCGCGGTCGACGCCGGAGGAACCTTGTCGCCTGGCGATGGCGTCGGCACCGTGCAGGCTGCCAATCTGGCGGTGCATCCCGAGGGCCAGCTGGTGTTCGAGCTGTCAGCCCCGGACGTCGTCGGTGGTATCGCCAACGACTTGCTGGTGGCGACCGGTGACCTCGCTCTGGGTGGAGAGCTGCACGTGATCGGCCTGCCTGGGTTTGGCGCCGGCCGCTATCCGCTGGCGACCTACCAGGGCACCCTGATCAGCATGGACCTGGTGATCGCCAGCCTTCCACCCGGATTCAGCCCGTTCGACGCCGCGATCGATCTGAGCGTCCCTGGCGAAGTGGCCCTTCTGGTCGTCGATGGCGGTGGCAACGACATCATTTTCCAGGACGGCTTCGAGGGTCCGGTCACCACAGTGATCCTGCCGGAGGCGAATGAATTGCCTGATTCGAACGAATCGTCGGAGTCGCCGGACGGCGAGTGACGCACGGCCAGCAGGCAGGACCGGAGCTGCGCCGGTCCTGGCCTGGAAAGCGTACGACCGGGCCATAAAAAATCCGGGTCAGAGTGCAGATTCGTATGACTGGGATTCAGCAGCCGAAAGATCGATCTCGTCGATCGGGAGGTGCAGCGCATGGGCGAACGCATCCGGCACCAGCTGCGCTTAAAAATCAAAATCCGGGTCAGAGTGCAGATTCGTATGACTGGGATTCAGCAGCCGAAAGATCAATCTCGTCGATCAGGAGGTGCAGCGCATGGACGAACGCACCCGGCACCAGCTGCGCTTCAAGTCCACCATAGCCGTTTACTCATGTCGACATGGTTGCAGCGCGTCATCTCCAACCCCTTGCCGCTTGACCGACATTGCAGCAAGATCGGCGGTAGTTTTTCTTCAGCCTCGTTGGGCAGCATGTCCAGCATCGTCCTCAGTTCATATTCTCGAGAATGGCCGGAAACGTTCGTTCGCGAGCACGACTTGCTCGTTCGAGCATTTGATCCGGTCGCTGTGACCGTGGAGCACATCGGGAGTACTGCTGTCCCAGGCCTCACCGCAAAGCCGGTCATTGACATTTTGCTTGGTGCGTCCAGCTTGGCGGCGATCGAATCGCGGATTGGTCAGCTAGGCACGATCGGCTACGAGTACATCACCAAGTACGAGCGTGACCTTCCATTGCGTCGCTACTTCGTGAAGAGCGCGACGTTGTCCTGTCGCGTGCACTTGCACGCCGTCGAGCAAGACTCTCGCTTCTGGAGAGATCACTTGGCTTTTAGAGACATGTTACGGTCTGACTCGCACCTGCGGGCCAAGTACGAGGCGCTCAAAATCAGCTTGGCTGCTGACCTTGCGCAAGACAAGGCTGCATACACGGCGGCCAAAGGACCTTTCATCCAGGCTGCTCTTGCTGGCTGTTCCGGTAGCGGCGACGCTGCTTAAGAACTCGATCAAGCCGAGCCCAAATCGTGGCCGTGAACCACCCCGGGATTCTCGGGGGCGGTTCATCCTGCATGCACAGCGGCGAACCGAAATCCACCTTCTCACCGAAGCGGCAGAAGGTGAGTTTCGGGTCGAGCCGGCTGCGTCGGCCCGCCCGGAATGACGATGATCGGGGTCTCGGAGTCAGGGCAACGGAACGTCCTCGGCGTCCGGTTGCTCGGACTCGAATCCGTCGCGGAACAGGACCAGCCAGGTGTGGTCGTGGCCTTGCACCGGTTCGTGGTATGTCGACTCGGCATAGGCTTCGATCTCGATCCGCTCGCCCGGTGCGTCGTCAAGCACGGGCGCCAGAATCTGGTAGCGGACACTGCCACCGGCCGGCACCGTGATGCCGCTGTCGACCAGCGAGCCGGTACCGTTGGCACTGCAACCGCTGTCCAGGTCCAGACACAACCACTCGGCCAATACGCCATCGAGCTGCGGCGGCAGCGACACCAGTACCTCAGCACCCGTTGCCGGGTCACTGCCCGCATTGCCGATGGTGACCAGATACTCGTTGATCGCGCCGTAGGCAATGTGGTCGACGCCATCGTCGATGCTGATCACGAGTGCCAGTTCAGGTGCCAGGTTCTCAAGCGCAAGCTGTGCGCTGGCATCGCTGTCGACGACCGTGGCGCTGACCTGGTAGACACCAGGCACGGTATTGGCCGTGGCG